>JAPHSO010000380.1 GCA_026193675.1 Gammaproteobacteria bacterium
AGTTCGCCTCAGCGGTAGATTTGTCGATCGACACCACCATCGTGCAGTGGGCATGCACCTCATAAGGGCCATCTCCCGCGCAGCTACAGGCCCCACTCATTTCGCTAAAGAAGACGGTCACCTTAGTCAGAATGGACTGTTCGTTATCGCTGCTCTCAAACACCGTCACAGTGATGTTGCTGTCATCCACTTCACCACCTTCAGTTAGCCCTTTTTCCAGTGGCAGGACTCCCTGTTCTAAAGACTGGAGCTCATTTTTGATGGTTCTGGAATAGCTGTCGGTGGACCACGCTTTTAACGCGTTGGGGAGTTGAGTCATCGGTAGATCCTGATTTGATATGGGCAACGTTCACCTTAATGGGGAAGATTATACGTCAACCGATGACATCTTTGATGTTGACATCCAGACTTTAATTACTATAATTCGAAACATGTCGAATTATCAAATTGATATTAACAACCTGGCGGAGATGTTTAAGGCGCTGAGTAATCCTCATCGTCTTGCCATCTTTAATCGTCTACTCACCTGTTGTGCACCCGGTACCGTCTGTGATGCCGATGCAGCAGCGCGCTTTAGTGTGGGACAACTGGGGGAGGGTGTCGATATTGCACCCTCAACCCTGTCGCATCACCTGAAGGAGCTGCACCGTGCCGGGCTGATCCATATGCAGCGCAATGGCAAACAGGTCGAGTGCTGGGTGGAGCCCGCCGTACTGGAGCAAGTTAGCTCCTTTTTTAACCAAACAAAATAGGTCCAATACCATGAGTTCAGATTGCTGTTCACCATTAGAGAACGAAACATCTTCATGCTGTTCACCCAGCGAAGCGCAGACCCAACAGAACGATCACGTATCACATGATGATCACCGCCAGTCGGTACGTGATGCCTACGCCAGGGTAGCCAATGCCGAAAATGCAGATAGCTGTTGTGGCCCAGAGGCGAGCTGCTGTGGTGTATCGGATGATGAGTCGATCAACACCCTCATCTCTAGTCGCCTCGGTTACAGCGAGGAGGAGATGGCCAAGGCCCCCAGTGGTGCCGATATGGGGCTCGGGTGTGGTAACCCGCAGGCGATCGCCTCGCTTAAGCCGGGTGAAGTGGTTGTTGACCTTGGTGCTGGTGGTGGTTTTGACTGCTTCCTTTCGGCGCACGAGGTGGGTGAGACTGGCCGCGTCATCGGTATCGACATGACTCCCGATATGTTGAGCAAGGCGCGTAACAATGCGGTGAAGGGCAACTTCAAGAATGTTGAGTTCCGCCTGGGTGAGATCGAGTACCTGCCGGTGGCTGATGAGACTGTCGATGTCATCATCTCCAACTGTGTCATCAATCTCTCGCCAAATAAGGAGCAGGTCTTTATAGATGCCTTCCGTGTGCTCAAGCCCGGTGGTCGTCTAGCCATCTCTGATGTGGTGGCGACGATTGAGCTACCAGAAGAGATGCGTAATGATGAGATGCTGATTGCCGGCTGTATGGGCAACGCCTCTCTTATTGAAGATCTGGAGGCGATGATAAAGGCTGCCGGCTTTAAGAATGTGGCGATCAATCCCAAGGGTGAGTCGAAAGAGTTTATCCGTGATTGGGCCCCTGACCACAATGTGACCGACTATGTGGTCTCAGCCACAATTGAGGCGGTTAAGCCGGGTGGCGAGCCTGATGGCTGCTGTGGATCCTGCTGTTAAATAACTGCCGTTAGAATAGTGAGATTTAATCTCCAAAAATAATCTCTGGACGACTAAATTTCCCTACTGATTTCAAGATTAAGAGGGTATAGTTTTACGGATAACAATAGAGGGGATAATTCTAATTAATCTAATTATGGAGATAAAAAATGGCAGATCTATTTTCTGAAGAGTGGATGGGTAGTTTCATGGAGCAGTGGAACAATGAACCTGACCTATGCAACGCTCTGGCGCAGATCAATTTCAACAGTGTTATCGGCTATGGATTTGAAGGCGATGCACAACCTACCGGCGTTCTGACAGTTGAAGATGGCAAGGCAACTGCTGCAGGGCCATTTAATGGCGAGACTCTGAACTGGGATATTCGTTGTAAGCCTGATCAGTGGCAGAAGTGGATCTCAAAGCCTCCCGGCATGATGGGACTTGGTTTGGCCTTTACCTCTGGCAAGATGAAGTTTGCTGTGGGTGACTATAGTGCGATGCTAAAAGATCCGCGTATGGCTGGACCATTCATCAAGAGCTTCTCTGTAATGGGACGCGCATAGATTAAAGCTTCCGGTTTTATAAAAACACCGGATAGAAAGAGATAAAAAGGGAGCTTATGCTCCCTTTTTTATTGGTGTGCTGGATTATGATTAATAACTAATCACACTTAATATTTTCAGAAATGGGTCGTTATAAAAAATTATCTGACTACCCCTCTACCTGGTCTATTTTCAGATTTTGGTGGTGTACACAAGCAACTAAACATCTGTCCATCTTTTAAGGTGAGCTCTACGCGATTAAAGAATTTCCTTTTTTCAATAATTTCTGTATTCCATGATGGTTGAATTTGTCCATTAACTCGGAAATTCTTATTGCCACAAGTGCTTTCCATATGCTCATTTGTCTGACGTAGAAGTGTTGGTATAGCGCCATCACTACGAAGGTGATCTACTCCATTTGACGTTAGTATCGGCAGTGTATGTGTTGATAATGGCGGGGAAAATGCTGAACATTTATTGGCATTCTGAGAGGTGCGAGTCTGCGTGGGTAGTACATCACTGCGAGTTACTGTTATCGCATGATTACGGTTTTGTGGCTCAATTTGATTAGATATTCTAGATTGAGAAACATTATTAACAGTGAAATGACTATTTTCCTGCTGCCTATCTATGTTACTACCTGACTGTTGAGCTATACGGTTTAGTTGTTGCTGATAGAGCGAAGGATTATTCTTTTGCTGCTGTAGACGCTGCTGTTCAATCATCTTTTGATATTTCTTCATCTCCTGACTATAAATATCTGCTGCACTTGTCTGCTGATTTCGAGTGCTAATCATCTCATTGACAACCGGGTTGTTTGAACGAGCACCTCCATTCTGTATAGATTCTTTATACATATTGCCAAGTTGAGTGCCTTTACCATCTTTTATCCATATATCATTAACCGTTGCAGACATTACTTTAGCCGTATCATTGGCAGAGATATTTGCATTGCTAGCAAGTCCGGCAATGGCAACCGTTGCAAATATTTTTCCAAAGCTGCTACCACTGGATTTTTTCTTAACAGTTCTTCCGCCATAAGCTGCGATGGTTGCGGATGTCTTTCTGTATCCCGAGGCTTTATCGCCTGGAGTTTGACCTTTGGCATTTCGTGAGTTGGGA
>JAPHSO010000386.1 GCA_026193675.1 Gammaproteobacteria bacterium
ATGTGAAGTGACCCGAGAGCAGGTCAGTGATTGGCTGAAGCAGGATGATGATCCGGCATTTCAACCGTGTGAAGATCTTCTGTTGGCAACTTTTCTAAATGGTCTGATTATTGAAAAGCGTGGCAAGAGAGAGGGGCCGCAACCCGAACCCGAGAAGCGTCTGAATAACAACATCATTTTCAGAAAATTGAAGATTGCACTCGACCTGCAGGCTGACGATATTTTAAAGATTATGGCGTTGGCCAATTTCTCTATCAGTAAGCATGAGCTGAGCGCCTTTTTCCGAAAGGCAGATCACAAGCACTACCGTGAATGTAAAGAGCAGATCCTGCGTAAATTTCTCAAGGGTGTGCAGCTCAAATATCGCGGTAGCTCTCAATCTGATTCTGAGGCCGGCCCTGAATCTAGCGCTACCAATGTGGTAAAACCAGGAAATGTCTGGAAATCAAAATCACAAGCGAAGTCAAAACCAAAAGTTAAATCGAAGCCTAGACTCACACTCGTGAAAAAATAGTTCGGAAATTTAGAATTGATAATCTTTTAACCATTAATTAGAACGGAAAACCATGTTGATACGTCCATTTTTATTGATTGCACCTTTATTAATGCTGAGCTGGCTAAATTCGGCACAGGCTCGACCTGCGACTGAGATTGTTGAAAAGAAATGTTCACTCTGCCATGGCATCGATGGTGAGGGTTCTAGTGCCATCTATCCGCGCCTTGCGGGGCAGCATGCTGAATATATCGCCAAGCAGTTGGCCGACTTTAAGAGTGGTCGTCGTAAGGGGACCATGAATGAGATGGCGGCGGATCTCTCTCCCGAGGAGATGAAGGCGCTTGGTGAGTACTTCGCAGCCAAACCGACCAAGTCACATAAAGTCCGTAACAAGGATTTCTCTGCGGTGGGTTATTACCTCTATCACAATGGTAATCAATATACCGATGTACCAGCATGTGAATCGTGTCATGGGGCAGAGGGTAACGGAACAGTGCAGCTCCCCCGACTGGCTGGTCAGCACAAACGCTATCTGATGGGGCAGTTGCAGGACTTTAATTCACGTAAGCGTAATAATGATAATGCCATCATGCATTCCATTGCCTCTAAGCTGACCGAGCTAGAGATCGATGCGCTAGCACTCTATATCAGCGGTATGAAATAGGCCGGCAGTTACTTTAAAGCGGAAGATCTGAATGGATGATCGACAATATCTGAGTGAAGCTGTAACCCTGGCCCAGGAGTCGGTTGAGAATGGTGGTGGCCCGTTTGGTTCGCTGATCGTTCGAGATGGCGAGATTATTGGGCGTGGTTGTAACTGCGTTACCGGTGATAATGACCCCACTGCCCATGCAGAGATTGTTGCGATACGAGCCGCCTGCCAGACTATCGAACACTTCTCTCTAAAAGGTTCAACAATCTATGCCAGTTGTGAGCCCTGTCCAATGTGTCTTGCTGCCGCCTACTGGGCCCGAGTCGACCGTATTGTCTATGCAGCCAGTGCTGAGCAGATCGCAGCCGCAGGATTTGACGATGTGGTCATAGAGCAGGAGATGGCCCTACCCGTTGCACAGCGCTCTATTCCGATGGAGCGGATCACTTTAGAATCGGTTGAGAAGCTATTCTCTATGTGGGATCAGAAAGAGGATAAAATTCACTATTAGGTTACGGCTAGAGCATAGAAAACAGCAGGCCCACAGCGCCCCAAAAAATTGATAGCGCTGTCGCAAACAGTCCGCCCAACATGGCGTGCTTCATAAGTTCAAACATCTGATAACCTTCCTTCGTCTTTCATTTCCTAATCTGTCGCGCATTGTATTCGCAATGGATGACAGAATTATTACTAACTCTTGTTAGTAATTAAGCTAGGTATAATGGCTATTTTCATGAGCAGGTATTAGTGAACTAAATGGCATCGACTGAGGTGATCATCATTGGCGCAGGGGCTGCAGGTCTGATGTGCGCCATTGAGGCGGGCAGGCGTGGCCGTAAAGTGGTGGTGCTGGATCATGCCCGCAAACCGGGTAATAAGATCCGTATGGCCGGTGGAGGTCGCTGCAACTTTACCAACTATGATGTGAGTGATGAGCACTACCTGTCGCATAACCGCCATTTTGTAAAATCGGCGCTCAGCCGTTTCACTCAGTGGGACTTTATCGCCATGGTGCAGCGACATCAGATTCCGTTTCATGAACGCGACCATGGGCAACTCTTTTGTGACGATAGCTCCAGGGATATCCTCGATATGCTGCGTGCTGAATGTCGTGATGCAAATGTACAGATTCACCTAAAGAGCAACATCAAAAAGATTACCCGAATGCCGGATGGCCTGTTTTCAGTTAAAACCGAGGGAAGTTGCTGGCAGTGTGAATCGCTGGTTGTGGCAACCGGTGGCCTCTCTATCCCCACCGCCGGGGCAACACCATTTGGGTATCGTATCGCCGAACAGTTTGGTATCAAGGTGTGGCCCCCCTCAGCGGGGTTGGTGCCGTTTACCCTGCAACCTGAAGACAAAGCGATTATCGCGCCATTGTCGGGCATTGCGGTGGATGCCCGAGTGAGCTGTTCATTCGCTTTTCAAGAATACAGTTTTAGGGAGAATGTTCTTTTTACCCACCGCGGATTGAGTGGGCCTGCTATCTTGCAAATATCCAACTACTGGCAGCCGGGTGAGTCGCTCACCATCGACTGGCTACCCGATATGGATTTTGCCGCAGCGTTATCTGAGGCTGCCCTACGGCATCCCAAGCAACAGTTAAAGACCTGTGTTTCTCAGGTATTACCGCAGCGACTGGTGGCACTATTGTTAAGCGAAGATCTGGCAACCCGAGAGCTGGGGCGTCTGAGTGATAGCCAAATTGATCAGGCCGAACAGGCGTTAAAGCAATGGCAGATTAAACCGGCAGGAACCGAAGGCTATCGTACTGCTGAGGTGACCCGTGGCGGAGTGGATTGCAACGCAATATCATCCAAGACTCTGGAGTCACAGGATATTTCTGGACTCTACTTTATTGGGGAGGTGCTGGATGTGACCGGCTGGCTTGGTGGTTATAACCTGCAATGGGCCTGGTCATCAGGCTGGTGTGCCGGACAGTAC
>JAPHSO010000242.1 GCA_026193675.1 Gammaproteobacteria bacterium
ATTCTGCTTGGCGGATACTTCGGCTATATGGGGCTGCTGTACCAGCCAAGCCTTTAATCACAAATTGTATTAAACTGTCCCACTAACCGACAGGAGACTTATGATGAGTCAGGAAAAGTTTACCGTTCAAAATGTAAAGTGTGGTGGTTGCTCCAGCGCTATTGAGACGGGTCTGGGAGAGAAGGCAGGCGTCAGTAGTGTCGCTGTTGTTATCGAATCGGGTGAAGTGACCGTCGATGGTGATGCGCTCAGCCGAGACGAACTATCAAGCAAGCTCGCGGAACTGGGCTACCCCGAGGCCTGAGTCTGTTGCAGAAGGGAGTCATGAGTAAAATCGACAGAGAAAAGATTGTCCATCTCGCCCACGAGGTGCTGGATATTGAGGCCGATGCGGTACGCACCCTTAAAGATCGTGTCGATGAGAGTTTCACACGCGCCTGCGAACTGATGCTCGCCTGCAATGGCCGTGTCATTGTCACAGGAATGGGAAAATCGGGCCATATCGGCGGCAAGATTGCGGCAACGCTGGCCAGCACCGGCACCCCCTCTTTCTTTGTCCATCCGGGCGAGGCGAGCCATGGCGACCTCGGTATGATCACCGGCAGTGATCTGGTGCTGGCGCTCTCCAATTCGGGCGAGACTGACGAGCTGCTGATGATTCTACCGATCATCAAACGGCTGCATGTGCCGCTGATTGCCATGACCGGCAATCCAAAATCACGACTGGCCCAATCGGCCGATGCCCATCTCAATATTGATGTTGCCAAAGAGGCCTGTCCACTGGGTCTGGCGCCAACCGCCAGCACCACAGCAACCCTGGCAATGGGAGATGCACTGGCGGTGGTGCTGCTTGAACTACGTGACTTTACCGAAGAGGACTTCGCCCGCTCCCACCCTGCCGGCAGCCTTGGACGTCGCCTGCTGTTGCGAATTGGTGATCTGATGCATAGCGGTGAGCAGCTACCGATGATCGGAGCAGATGCCAGCCTCAGTAGCGCTCTGGCCGAGATGTCCGAGAAGGGGCTGGGGATGACCACCGTCGTCGATAGTGATGAGCGAATTTGCGGGATCTTTACCGATGGAGATCTGCGCCGTCTACTCGATCACGGTCAGGTCGATATCCAGCAGCTCACCATTGCCGAGGTGATGCTGACCCAATTTACCAAAAGCGCAGCGGATCAACTCGCTGGTGAGGCGCTACAGATGATGGATGAGAAACGAATCAACGCGCTCCCCATTGTCGATGATGAGAATAGAATACAGGGCGTGATCAATATGCACGACCTGTTACGAGCAGGAGTTGTCTAGTGGACCTTATTCTAAAAAAAGCGGCCCAGATCAAACTGGTTATCTTCGATGTTGACGGTGTACTGACCGACGGCTCTCTGTTTATCGGTGACGATGGACAGGAGTACAAGGCCTTTAACTCCAAAGATGGTCTGGGCATGAAGATGCTGCAAAGCTCAGGTGTTCCGGTTGGCATTATCACCGCACGCAAATCCAATGTGGTCAAACTACGGATGGAGAGTCTGGGGATTGAATATCTCTATCAGGGACAGCAGGAGAAACTCCCCGCCTTTGAACAGCTACTTGAGAAACTATCCCTCGATGCCGGCGAAGTGGCCTATGTGGGAGATGATCTGATCGACCTGCCGGTGATGATTCGTGCCGGGCTCGCTATCGCTGTCGCCGATAGCCATGAGCGGGTTATTGAACAGGCCCACTGGGTGACCGAAAAAGGTGGCGGTCGCGGCGCAGCACGTGAAGTGTGCGAGCTGATCATGTCGGGTCAGGGCACCTTTGAAAGCACGATTCAAAAGTTCTTCGAATGAGTCGTTTCGGTTGGAGACAGCTTCTTTATATCTTACCGATTGTCGGTCTGTTGCTGGTTCTCACCAACCGTCAAATTGAAACAACCCCGACGCCTGTTCAGGAGGCTGTCGACAACCAGATGAGCGACTACTATCTACGCGAGGTTCATATCAGCCACATGGGTCGCGATGGTGAGCTTGATGATGAGCTCTTCTCTAAACTGTTGACCCACTACCCCCACGATAACCATGCCGATCTCGACGCACCCCGTTTCAGAATTCACCAATCCAACGGTGAAAAGTTATGGGCTGAAGCGAAACAGGGAGTCCTCTACGATGAAGAGAGATTGGTGCTGACCGATGATGTAAAAATTGAGCAACGCAGCGCGCAACAGAAGACCACCAACCGAATTGAGAGCCGCGAGGTTGAGATTGAACGGGTCAGCCAAAAGGTGACCAGCCGAGAGCAGGTTAGAATTACCGGTGAAAACTACACCATTGTGGCTGGTGCTATGGAGCTGCTATCCAAAGAGAGCCAGCTCTTTCTAACCCATGGCGTTGAGGGACACTATGAGCCATAACCGATCTCACCTAATTGCTACTCTCTTCACCCTGACGACTCTGATAGCAACCGGAACAGCCGCTGCTGCCGATAGCTCAAATGATCCCAAAAAGCAGCCCATCTCCATCTATGCTGACCGGCTCTCAATTGACGATACCAAAGGGGTGAGCCGCTACCAGGGCCATGTGGAGCTGCAGCAGGGTGATCTCAAATTTTCTGGTGATGAACTTGAGCTGACTCAGAAGGATGGTTCGGTCACCATGATGCAGGCGATCGGCAAACCGGCCCACTTTGAGCGCAGTGAACCCAAACCTCTCAAGGCTGAGGCGAGCCGAATCGATTACGACAATAAAAACGGTGAGGTGATCCTGCGCGGTAGTGCCCAGCTCTGGCAGGACGGTGACCAGTTCAGTGGTGAGCTGATTCACTACAATATCGATTCCCGCCACGTGAAAGCCCAGGGTGGTTCAACCGACTCTACTGGTGACGCACAGACTGGACGGGTTCACGTCATCATACGTCCCAAGGCTGAGAGCGAGAAATAGTTATGACCACTCTTGCGGCCCGCCATCTGAGTAAAAAATACAAAAAACGTACGGTTGTCAAAGATGTATCGATTGAGATCGCCAAAGGCGAAGTGGTCGGTCTGCTCGGTCCCAATGGCGCCGGTAAGACAACCTGCTTCTATATGATCGTGGGGCTTATCGCCGCCGATGGTGGTGAGATCTTTCTTGATGAACGCCCCATAAGCAGCCTGCCTATCCATAAACGGGCCCAGCTCGGTATCGGTTATC
>JAPHSO010000147.1 GCA_026193675.1 Gammaproteobacteria bacterium
AGCTTTTCAAGGTCATCCAGCAGTTGGCGTTCAGAGGGAAGAAACTCATGGATCGGAGGATCAAGCAGACGGATGGTGACGGGTCGTGGCGCCATCGCCTCAAAAATGTCCTGGAAATCACTACGCTGAATGGGAAGTAGCCTGTTGAGAGCCTCCTCGCGCTGCTGTTGATCTTCGGCAACGATCATATCGATCACTATCGGCAGACGCTCAACATCATTAAACATTCTTTCAGTTCGGCACAGACCGATACCCTGGGCGCCAAATTTGATCGCCCTCAATGCATCATGCGCGGTGTCGGCATTGGCCATTACACGCAGGTAGGCGGCATCATCGGCCCAACCCAGTAGCGTATTAAGCTCGGTGGTAAATTCAGGCTCAACGGTGGCAATCTCACCAAGATAGACATTACCGCTACTACCATCGAGGGTGATGATATCCCCCTCTTTAATGATGGTCTCCCCGACGTAGGCTTCACGCCGCATTACATCAACCGAGATACCTTCAGCACCGGCAACACAGGGCTTGCCCATGCCACGGGCAACCACAGCTGCGTGAGAGGTCTTACCGCCGCGGCTGGTTAAAATACCTTCCGAGGCGAAAAAGCCGTGAATATCCTCAGGCTTGGTCTCTTCACGTAACAGAATCACCTTCTGCCCGCCTATTTTTCCAAGTTGCTCTGCCCGGTCAGCATCAAACACCACCTGACCATAAGCCGCCCCAGGTGAGGCAGGCAGACCGGTGGCCAGAGGTTCTGCCTTAAAGTTTGGATCGAGACGTGGATAGAGCATCTGTTCAAGATGCTGTGGATCAATTCGCAATAGCGCTTGATCACGACTGATAAGTCCCTCCTTCTCCATCTCCACTGAGGTGCGCACCATCGAGACGGCATTCATCTTGCCGTTACGGGTCTGCAGACAGTAGAGCACGCCACGCTCAATGGTGAACTCAAAGTCCTGAATCTCGTGGTAGTGGTTCTCCAGATCCTGACGCAGCTGCTCAAGCTGCTCTGCCATCTCAGGCATCTCATGAGTCAACTGATCGATCGGCTTTGGTGTGCGAATCCCTGCAACCACATCTTCGCCCTGGGCGTTGATCAGATATTCACCGAACAGCTTGTTCTCACCGGTGCCCGGATTACGGGTAAAGGCGACACCTGTTGCCGAATCATTTCCCCGGTTACCGAAGACCATCGCCTGGACATTGACCGCAGTGCCGTTAGCCATCTCGGGAGTGATGTTAAATTCACGTCGATAATCGACTGCCCGTTTACCCATCCATGACTTAAAGACCGCCTTAATCGCAATCTCCAACTGATCATAGGGATCTTCAGGAAAAGGATTACCTGTTTGCGCTTCAACTACTCGCAGGAATCTTTCACTGATATCCATCAGGTCATTGGCAGAGAGCCCCACATCCTCAGTGACATGCGCATTCTGCTTCACCTTTTCAAACTCAACATCAAAGTGGCTATCATCAATACCCAACGCAATCTTGCCGTAAAGTTGAATAAAACGGCGATAGGCATCAAAAGCGAAGCGCGGATCATGAGTCTGTTGAATCTCCCCTTTAAGGGTCTCGGAGTTGAGTCCCAGATTAAGGATGGTATCCATCATGCCAGGCATCGACAGTGCGGAACCTGAACGAACCGAAATCAGCAGCGGATTATCAGGGTTGCCCAAACCACGACCTGTGGCCGCCTCTATCGCCGTCACCTGCTCATGCACCTCATCCATAATTCCTGCGGGAAGCTCACCACTTTCTGATGCCAGATAGTCGAGACAGGCCGCCGTACTGATGACAAATCCAGGGGGCACATTAAGACCAATTTGGGTCATCTCGCAGAGATTCGCCCCTTTGCCACCGAGCAGTTTCTTGTTCTTTCCATCACCCTCGGAGAATGCAAAAACCTGTTTACCCATGATTAGCTCCCTTAGTCGAATCTATATATTTAAAGTAGTCACCTGTCCCCCATCTTGCACCATTCATTTTGGTGTGGCAATCACTCCACTGGAGTTATTCCAACCGTGGTTTTCGCGCTAATGAACACTGGACAAACCACAGCAAATTCTCGATTATCAAACATTGTCACAAAAGCCGTAACTACCTGAATCTCCCATGAACCACATCGATCTTCTTATCCATGCTAGCTGGGTCATTCCCGTTGAACCCACCAACACTGTTCTGGATGATCATGCGATAGCCATTCAGGATGGCAAAATAGTTGAAATACTCCCCTCTGCTCGCGCAGCTAACCTGTATCAGGCGGATCTGGTTATCCACAAAAAGGGCCATGCACTGATCCCCGGCCTGATCAATAGCCACACCCATACTGCGATGAGTCTAATGCGAGGACTGGCTGATGATCTGCCATTGATGAAGTGGCTCAATGAGCACATCTGGCCTGCAGAGGCGGCACATGTCTCAACCGAGTTTGTACGGGATGGGAGTGATCTGGCGATAGCAGAAATGCTGCGCGGCGGGATCACCTGTTTTAACGATATGTATTTCTACCCCGATGAGACCGCCCGTCGAGCCGAAGCTGCCGGAATGCGTGCCGTTGTCGGTCTGATTGTGCTCGATTTCCCCACAATCTGGGCCAAAGACTCTGACGAATATATTCACAGGGGTCTCGAGGTGCATGATCAATTCCGCAATGACGGTCTGATCACCACCGCCTTTGCACCACATAGCCCCTACACCGTGTCGAATGAACCACTTGAGCGGGTGGCGATGTATGCCGAAGAGCTCGACCTGCCAATCCATATCCATCTGCATGAGACGGAGGATGAGATCCAGCAGGGCCTGTCACAGCATGGCAACCGCCCTATCGAACGACTCTTGGAACTTGGAGTGCTTTCTGAACATACCGTTGCGGTGCATATGGCCAACCTTACCGACCGCGACATTGAGATCTACGCCGCCAGTGGTGGCAGTGTCGCCCACTGTCCTGAATCAAACCTGAAACTGGCGAGTGGCTTCTCTCCGGTAGAAAAGATGTCACAAGCGGGGATCAATATCGCTATCGGTACCGACGGAGCCGCAAGTAATAATGATCTCGACATGCTTGGAGAGATGCGCAGTGCCGCTCTGCTTGCCAAAGGGGTCGCCGCTGATGCCAGCGCCATTAATGCAGCAAAGGCATTAGAGATGGCAACCATTAACGGAGCCCGTGCACTGGGACTGGCTGAGACCTGTGGCTCTCTGGTCAAAGGCAAGGCGGCCGATATTGTCGCCATCAATCTCGATACACTGGAGACCCAACCAATATATAATCCCATCTCCCAGATTGTGTATGCTGCAAGTCGCCATCTGGTTAGCGATGTCTGGGTGGCTGGTGAGCATCTGCTCAAAGATCGAGTATTGACTCGAATGGACGATCAGCAGATCCTGAGCGCCGCCAAAAACTGGCAACAGCAGCTAATGAAGAACAGTTAACCATAGAGTAGATTGATGCAAGCAAGTGTAGAACAGAACGTTGACCATGCCGAAGTGCATAAATTTGAGCAACTTGCGGCCCGCTGGTGGGACAGAAACAGCGAGTTCAAACCGCTTCACGACCTCAACCCGCTTCGACTTGACTATATCGATAACCATGCCGATATTGCCGGCAAGCGGGTACTCGATGTCGGTTGTGGCGGCGGTATCCTGGCCGAATCGATGGCGCTCAAGGGGGCCGAGGTGACCGGGATTGATATGGGTGAGGCGCCACTTGAGGTGGCAAAATTGCATATGCTCGAATCGGGTGCCCAGGTCGACTATCGCCAAATCACGGTTGAGGATCTGGCTGAAGCGATGCCGGGCAGTTTTGATGTCATCACCTGTATGGAGATGCTGGAACATGTTCCTGATCCGGCCTCAGTTATTGAAGCCTGCCGTAAGCTGGTTAAACCCGATGGCAAACTCTTCTTCTCGACACTCAACCGTACGCCAAAATCCTATCTGTTCGCGATTGTTGGTGCCGAATACCTACTAAAGATGTTGCCCAAGGGGACTCATGACTACGCTAAATTTATCCGCCCCTCTGAGCTGGAGCAGTGGTGTCGCCAGGGGTCAGTGAAAATGGTGGAGCTAAAGGGGGTAACCTACAACCCGTTCAACCAGAGCTATTCACTCAGCAGCAATGTCGACGTCAACTACATGGCCTACTGTCTGCCCCAATAGGGGCACAGAGGTCCATTAGCGACATAAAAAATTGATAGGCAACAACAACCGAGCTCGCGCAACGCTTTTTGATCTGGATGGCACGCTGGTCGATACCGCGCCAGACCTCGCCAATGCCCTCAACTATCTACTTGAGCAGGAGGGTGAGCCTCCTCTCCCCTTTGAACGAATTCGCCCCCACGCCTCCCACGGTACAGTGGCACTGATAAAGGTCGGCTTTGGTATCGATGAGAACGATCCCCGGTTTGCTCGATTTCGTCAGGAGATTATCGATCACTACCTGCAACATATTGCCGATGAATCGACCCTGTTTGAGGGTATGGATACTGTTCTTGAGCGTCTGGAACAGAGCGGGCACCCCTGGGGTGTCGTCACCAACAAACCGGGATTTCTGACCCAACCCTTGATGGAACAGCTCAATCTCTGGGAGCGCGCAGCGGTTATTGTCAGCGGTGATACCCTCCGCCAGCGCAAGCCCGACCCCACCCCGCTGCTCTACGCCTGCGAACAGGTTGGTAGTCATCCTGGTTTATCAATCTATGTGGGTGATGCCGAAAGGGATATCAGCGCTGGCCGTGCAGCCGGTATGCACACCATCACCGCACACTACGGTTATATCGGCAACGATGATGACCCCACCAGCTGGGGCGGCGATAGTGAGGTGACCCATGCCAGCCAACTGATTGGTATCATCAGTAACGTTTTTCAGCTCGACTCCTGATCGGTGTCGAGTATAACTGTCGTTTACTACGATTTTTAATAGCTAAAAAATACTGTGTAGAAGCATGCGTTACGGGGAGAACAGGACAAAATCCAACTTACCATTCATAAAAGAAAACCTGGATATTTAAATACCGAGAATAGACAATAGCCGGTCTATCATCGGAGCTGAATAACAGGTTATGACCACTCTCAAAGAGAGCTACAACCACTGCCGGCAGTTTGCGGCGCGCCACTACGAAAACTTCCCTGTCGCCTCTCTACTTCTACCAGCATCCATTCGACCCGCAGTTGCTGTGCTCTACACCTTTGCCAGAACAGCAGATGACATCGCCGATGAGGGTGAACTTTCTAGTAAAGAGCGGCTTGCCGGGCTGGATAATCTACAGAACAGTCTTGATGCCATCCTCTTCGGCAGACCCACTACCGATCCAGTCTTCAACGCACTGAGTGATGTTATTGAGCGCTACCGAATCCCTCACCGCCACTTTAATGATCTGCTTGACGCATTCCGTCAGGATGTCACAAAAGATCGTTACCAGAATGAAGAAGAGCTACTCGACTACTGCAGTCGTTCGGCAAATCCCATTGGGCAATCGATGCTGGCCCTTGTCGGTGAAAGCTCAGCGGTTCAACTTAAGCGCTCAGATGCCATTTGCACTGCACTCCAGTTGGTCAACTTTCTACAGGACATCTCGCAGGACTATCACGAGATGGGACGAATCTATCTGCCACTGGATGAGATGCAACGTTTCGGGATCAGAGAAGAGCAGATCGCCAGCGGCACCACCACCCCTGAGCTTAAAGCACTCATCAACTACCAACTTGATCGAATTGAAAAATTATTGGATAGTGGTGCTGATTTAGGAAAAGAGCTCTCGGGCCGTTTTGGTCTGGAGATTCGAATGGTTATCGTAGCCGCTTACAGGATGGTGGCAAAACTACGTGCCCAGGAGGATTGCTTTAGTCGTCCTCGAATATCGCGTTTTGAGAAAATTTCCATCCTGTTTCAGGCCCTTAAAAGATAGCGCGTATAGAGTGAGCTCAATCAACCCACAGCAGTACTGTGCCGATCTGGTAAGCCGCAGCCACTCCAGTTTTCGACTGAGTTTTCTACTACTCAACCATGAACGACGTCAGGCAATTAATGCACTCTACGCCTTCTGTCGAGAGGTGGATGATATAGTCGATGAGGCACAGGACGCGGCAGGCGCCCGATCTCAACTTGAAACATGGCGCAATGAAATCGATCTGCTTTATGAGGATCATCCAACCCATATCATCAGTTGTGCTCTACAACCGGCAATCAAGGCCTACCAGCTATCTAAAAGCCATTTCATCGCAATTATTGATGGTATGGAGATGGATCTGGATCAAAATCGTTACGCCAACTTTGATGAGCTATATCTCTACTGTTATCGTGCCGCAGGTGTTGTCGGGTTACTTGCTGCACAGATATTTGGTTACACCGATCCCAAAACGGAGAAATATGCTGAGGCGCTTGGCATCGCCCTGCAGCTCACCAATATTTTACGTGATGTGGGAGAGGATCTAACTCGGGATCGTATCTATATACCGGAAGATGAGCTCGCCCGTTTTGGGCTCACCGAGACTACGCTCACTGCTCCAGAACAGCATGCACAGCTGATTGAGCTGCTTGAATTTCAGCAAAACCGTGCCGAAAGCTACTACCACAAAGCGCTATCCTCCCTACCTGACGCTGACAGCAAGTCTCAGTTGAGTGGACTTGTGATGGGTGCCATCTACCATGCCCTGTTGAAGCAGATCACCTTAGAGTCCTATCCAGTTCTAAATAAAAAGGTGCGCCTCTCAAAGTTTAAAAAAGTGGTGGCGACCATCCGATTCCTGATCAGCAGGCGTTATGACTAAACCTGTAATCATTGGCGGCGGCTGGGCCGGACTTGCAGCAGCCATCGAACTAACGCATCAAGGGATTCCCGTCACCCTGATAGAATCTGCGAAAAGCTGTGGTGGAAGGGCTCGTCGGGTCAGCTATCGTGATACTCAGTTTGATAACGGCCAGCATCTACTGATAGGTGCCTATCACCAAACATTAAGACTTCTCGCCATCTGTGGCGTCAATCTTGAGCAGCAGATACAACGTTCCCCCCTTCACTTTACATTTTATGGTGATGGTAGGGAGCAGCGCTCAATCAGGCTTCCCCGCCTACCGGCCCCACTACATATGGCTGCCGGCATTGTGCTGGCCCGTGGCATGAGCTGGTCGACCAAAATGCAACTCATCTCAGCCAGCCTTAAATTTCTCATTACAGGTTTTAGGATTAAAGATGATTGCTCTGTTGAGCAACTACTACAACGGGAAGGCCAGCAATCCAGCACCATTAAGGCGCTGTGGGAGCCGCTCTGTATTGCCACCCTCAATACCCCTACCCACCTCGCCTCTGCCAAAATATTTCTGCGCGTATTGAGAGACGCCTTCACCAAATCGTATAAAGATAGTGACACCCTCCTCTGCCGCAACGATTTAAGCAGCCTGTTTGTAGATCCCGCAATCAAATTTATCCGAGACCATGGCGGTGAGGTGCTCAACTCAACTCGCGTTAATGCAATCGAGATCGACCCTGGTGGAATACACCGCGTTGTGACCGATAACACAATGATTGATGCGACAAATATCATTCTGGCCACACCACCATCACAAGCGGCTCTGCTACTTGACCCTCTCACTGAGCAGCTTCCGCAGCTCTCCAAACTTGTTGAATCGCTCAGGCAGTTTGGGTATCAACCCATTATCACCCTCTATCTCCAATATGGTGAGACATGTCGCCTTCCACACCCTTTTGTCGGTTTCGACGGTACACTGGTTCAGTGGCTATTTGACCATAGCCACTTTGGTCGCCCCGGTATGATGGCTGCTGTCATCAGTGCTGAGGGAGAGCACAGTGACCGGAGTCGAGAGCAGATAATCCAAACTGTAACCGGGGAGATCTCCGAGCACTTTGCCGATCTGGGAGAGCCTAAGCAGTGCTGGTTGATCCACGAGAAGCGCGCCACCTTTGCATCAACCGTAGATGTCGACCAGATTCGCCCCGCTAACCTGACACCGATCCCAGGTCTCTCTCTTGCCGGTGACTATACCGCTACCGGTTATCCCGCCACCCTCGAGGGTGCGTTGATGAGTGGCATCGCATCTACCCATGAAATAATCGATTATTGGAATAATTGCTCGGAATATTAGAAAATAGCGATATTTCCTAAAGCCTCTACCCATACCGGAGCCCCCATGGCCGAAAAAGTGACCAACTATCAACCTGCCCCCACCCTTTTCAAAGATAAGGTGATCCTGGTCACCGGTGCCGGACAGGGGATTGGCGCAGCAGTCTCAGTAGCACTCGCCAAACACGGAGCGACCGTTATTCTATTGGGTAGAACACCACGCAAACTGGAAGAGACCTACGACCTGATTGAGGAGGCCGGAGGCCCCACACCGGCCATCTATCCGATGAACCTGGAGGGTGCCAAGCTCGAGGACTACGCCAATCTCGCTGACACCATCATTAAGGAGTTCGGGCATCTGGATGGTCTGCTACACAACGCCTCAATCCTGGCGGGCCTCACCCCGCTGGAGCAGCACGGTATTGAGCAGTGGTACAAAATCATGCAGATCAATCTCCACGCCCCCTTCCTGATGACTCAGGCATTGATGCCGGCACTGCGGGCTGCTGAAAGCGCCTCCATCCTGTTCACCTCTTCGAGTGTCGGTCGCAAGGGACGCGCCTATTGGGGCGCCTACGCCATCTCTAAAGCGGGCAACGAGTCGATGATGCAGATCCTCGCCGATGAACTGGAGACCAACACCAACATTCGGGCAAACTCTATCAATCCCGGAGCCACCCGCACCTCAATGCGAGCTCGAGCCTATCCTGGAGAAGATCCGGAGAGTGTGACCAAACCCGAAGAGATTGTAGATGCCTATCTCTATCTATTAAGTGATGATAGTAGCGAGATCACCGGCCAGCAGTTTGACGCCCAATAGTTAAATTCGGTTCATCAATACAGGGGCCCTTCTGCTACATAGGATTAGGGGCCATCTGGTTTCAGCAGCCGATGTGAAGCCCCACTCTTCCTCCAAAACCGACACAGTCAATTTTCTGTCACCTATCAATTGTATAGGCGGCAGGATCTTTCCGTTGGATTCGACAGAATTTTGTCACCCTGATTTCCTACACGACAAACATCTCGTAACCATTTGTTTTTATTCTAGTTTTTATTTTGGCACGATAATCGCTTATTCCTGAGTAACAAACTAGAGGATTAACCGATGGCAACTAGAGCAAATGAAATTTTACCCTTCCCAGGTAACGGCAAGCAGAACCGAGTCAGCCCCGCTGCTCGTCACCCTGACACCATTACCCTGGCCCTCGCTCTACAGACAACACTTGATATTGAGGCACAGTTAAAGATTCTCTTTAACGAGATTGCCAACTACGTATCTATCAGTGGTGCATCATTCAGCCACAAGGAGCTGAAACTGGGTCATCGTATTGGTGATGTTGCCCGTCACAGTTGCAGCTACAACCTTGAACTGATGAACCGTGAGATCGGTACTCTAGAGTTTAGCCGTTCAAATCGCTTCGAAGAGGATCAACTTGAGATTATCGAGTACCTCCTTTCGGCAGCGCTCTATCCTCTTAACAATGCCATCGAATATTTTAAAGCGCTCAAACTTGCTCAGCGTGATCCCCTAACCGGTATCTCTAACCGTCTGGCGCTAGATGAGACCCTGGAACGTGAAATTAACCGTTCTCAACGTTACGACCTGCCTCTCTCAATGATGGTGATTGATCTCGACCACTTTAAGAAGATCAATGATAGCTATGGTCACAGTACTGGTGACCTGGTTCTTAAAGAGGCTGTTAACTGCATTGAGAGGGCACTGCGGGTCTCTGATCAGGTGTTCCGTTTTGGTGGTGAAGAGTTTGTTGTACTACTCACCGATACTGATATTGAGTCTTCTCATGTTGTTGCAGAGCGTATTCGCACCTGCATCAAATCAAGCCCTATCATCAACAATGAGATGGAGATCTACTTCTCAGCCAGCATCGGAATTGCTGAATTGGGAGATTCCGACACTGAGCAGTCACTATTTGACCATGCTGACAGCGCACTCTATCAAGCAAAGTCAGAAGGTCGTGATCGCGTCGCATTCTGGAAAGATAGCTTCGAGAAATAGTCCCCGTTTTCATTCCATCCCAGATCTGAACCGGCAACAGCTAGATAGCGGACAACCACTACAGGCTGGCTTTTTACGGCAATGTCGCTTGGCATGCTCAACAATCAACGCGTGATACTCATTAAACAGCTGTGTCTGTTTCTTCTCACTCATCTCTCGGTAGTGAGATTCAAACCAGGCTCTTAACGTTTCATAACCCTCATCCCCCTCAATCAGCCCAAGTCGCGAGAAGATACGGCGCGTATAGGCATCAATCACAAATACTGGGCGCTCTAAGGCATACAGCAGAATGTCATCAGCCGTCTCTGGACCAACACCATTCACTGAGAGCAATCTCTCACGCAACTCAACTGTATCCAGCATACCAAGCTGCTCTATACCCCCCTGTTCCAGAAACCAGTGACAGTAGTTGCTGAGTCGTTGCGCCTTTATATTGAAGTAGCCCGAAGGTCTAATCTGTAGAGCCAACTCAGCGATATCGCCCGCAACTATCAACTCGGCTGTCAGTAGATTTGAGCTTTTAAGGTTTGTGATCGCCTTTTCCACATTCTCCCATGCCGTATTTTGCCCAAGAATGGCCCCAACCATCACCTCAAACGGTCTCTCCGCTGGCCACCACTGTTGATATCCATACTGCTCAAAAAGCCGCTTGTAGATTGTTGAAGGTCCACTCATTGCTGCACTCTAACCCCAAAAGGGATAAATATATAAGAATTTATAAATATGCTATTGATAATCATTCTCATTACCTCTACTATAGACTTAACGCGAATAATTCTTATTTGGGAGATAATCTTGAAAATCACAAAATTGTTAAATAAATCTGCTCTGGTTGTGGCCCTTCTCATCAGTTCAGGCCCATTGATGGCAGGCGAGGAGCTCAATCTCTATTCGGCCCGCAAAGAGGCACTGATTAAGCCGTTGCTGGATCAGTTTACCCAGGAGACCGGTATCAAGGTCAATCTGGTGACCGGCAAGGCCGACGCCCTACTCCAGCGCCTCAAGAGTGAGGGGCGCAACTCACCGGCGGATCTGTTGTTGACGACCGATGCGGGCCGACTGAGCCGCGCTAAAGAGGCAGGCCTGTTACAGCCGATCACTTCGGAGATCCTCAGTAAAGAGATCCCTCAACACTACCGGGATCCCGAGGGCTACTGGTTTGGACTCTCAGTTCGCGCCCGCCCCATCATCTACTCCGTTGAGCGAACAGATCCAGCGCATCTCTCAAGTTATGAGGCGTTGAGTGACCCTGAGTGGAAACAGCGTATCTGTATCCGCTCTTCAGGAAACATCTATAACCAGTCATTGATCGCCTCAATGATTGAGGCCGATGGCATGGAGAGGACCGAACAGTGGGCCAATGGTCTTGTGACCAATTTTGCCAAGCCTCCTCAGGGTGGAGATCGGGATCAGATCAAGGCGGTTGCCTCCGGGCGATGCGATGTCGCCATTGCCAACTCCTACTACTACGGCATGATGGTTAACTCTAAAAAAGAGAGTGAGCGACAGGCGGCTCTGAAAACTGCCATCTTTTGGCCCAATCAGAATGGTCGTGGTACCCACGTCAATATCAGTGG
>JAPHSO010000385.1 GCA_026193675.1 Gammaproteobacteria bacterium
GGAAACGGTGTGATCATTGAACTAAGACGAGATCGAGGTTTTTTAGGCGTTGAAACTCAAGCGTTACAGTATCTTGCCGACTTTTCCGCATATAAAGGTCAAGACTTCATAAGGCAGTTTTCAAAAATAAATACACAATTAGAGGAAGAAATTAACTCGTTCATCGGTGGCAACGCCACTTTAAAAGACATTAATAAATCAAGTCGTATCATTTTGTTGGCTAGAGAATTTGATCCAACTATTTACTCTATGGGTGAGTGGCTTTCTAATAATGGCGTAGCATTTCGCTGTATCCAATATGAACCTACTGAAATAGATGAAAAGCGTTTCATTTCTTTCAGTATTGCCTTTGATCGATCTAAAGATATACTAAATCCACTTTCTCTTGGAGCAACCGCTAGGGAACCTAGCTACTACTGGCACAATATCGCTCGTGCCGATCAGAAATGGTGGGAGTATTTAGTTGAAGCAAAACAAATCCCAGCTTGTTTTGATAGTGCACCAGGTGACCAAGGAGAAAAAATATTAACCAGTTATATATCTGGTGATGTAATCGTTGCTTATTCAAAGGGTTTTGGCGCAATTGGTTGGGGAGTAATCGAAAAGCCCGAATCTTATAAACTTGCAAAGGTTGGCGGCACTGAGGACCGCTTGAAAGGTGATTGTATGCATAGGCTTTCAATTAATTGGAAAGCGGTATCAACTAAGCTATCAGAAGGTATCAAACCTGCAGACGTTCGAGATAATTTCGATATTTACCACCCATTGAGCACATCGGTAAGTATCGACCCTTTCAAAGCAAAGCGCCTTATAGAGGAGCTGAACTTTAAATGCAAAAGGGTATAACAATCAGCTCCACAGGATTCGCTCGCAATCCTGTGAGCTGGGGCGTTATAAGTGGCTATAGCCTCCGTGGCATATAACCACTTAGCCATTTTGAATATGGTTTACTGACCGGCAACCCCAAAATTTCTGAGTGCCATTCTGAAGGCGTTAAACGGACTGAGGATCGCATCACCCAGGATGACCGCATATCCAAACCAGTAGAAGAAGTTGGGAACCTCGCCGACAACAAAGAAGAGGAAGGTGAGCAGTACGGTTGAGGTGATGACCGCTGCCAATGCAAAGAGCTGATCCACAAGGAATAGTGTTGAGCTGACATCACCCGACTTAAAGAACTCGATAAACAGTACAAACATCCCCAGTGCGATAAAGATATAACCAACAACACCCTCAAGTGGAATACCGGTGAAGTAGGTGACCATCAGGTAGATGATCATCAGGAAACTCCACGGGAATTTTCCAAAATTGCTTCTGTCGACTGCGGCCATTTTTATCTCCTGAATCTCTATAAATATACTGACCTCAGTATAGGCCTATGGCTATGATTCATTCAATGACCGATGGCACTTTATCGCTACACCTTTATCGCCTCAACGATGTAGCGCTGATGCCCTCCCACATCTCTGCTGTTAAAGGGATAGCAGGTTGCCAATAGCAGGTCATAACTGGCCGTGTCGGCATCAACCGTAAATGTTCGACTATCGACCACCCGCAGATTTGTCACTTTGTAATGGCTGTCACCCACAGCGGTTTTGATGTGGATCTCATCATGAACCTTCAGATTTTGAAGTGCACTGAAGTGGGTGTCACGATGCCCGCTAATCAGCTTCACCCCATCACTATCGAGATCAACGCCGCTATTTGAGAGTCCTGGCCCAAATGCCAGGGTGGCTCCACTATCACCCGATAGCACAATCTCATTGAGATCTAATGAGGGTATCGCGATTTGACCCACCGGCCAGGTGTCGGCCCATGGCCAGGGTTTATGAATCTTATTGTTAGAGAGTGTGGCCACCCAGGCATCATCGATCAGAAAGGTGGCGGCATAGGCCTTGGCATAGATCCAGCCTGCACTCCCCAGATACCAGATACCGATTGCCAGACTGACCATAGCGGCGAATCCCACCGATCTTCCTGCCCTTGTCACACCCTTCTCCTGACAGATCTCAGGAACAGGGCAAAGCTGATAAACAGCAGCGCAAGGATCAGATCTCGATATGAGCTGGTCGCTGTTTGAGGTAGCGTGATATTCGACCCACTCTTTGCAACAGCTCTGTTTCCACGCCAACCGTGGGGTAGATTGTTTTTGATGCGCTCCTGGTAGAGCTGACCACTTCGGTTAACGGGTGTCACATCAACAGCAACCAGACTTGTATATTGACTAACAAGATGATGCTTGATTGAAAGCGCTGTTATTTCGCTTTTAAGGCTCTCTTTAAGAGTGCGGCTCTCTGCATCATGATAGGATTTGCTGAGTGCCGCGATCTTTTCACGAACCCAGACAGTTTTAACCCCCTCATTCTCATATCCCTGATCGAGCTGCAGGGTCTGCCTCCAGGAGTTGCTACCAATTTTACCGGTGAGGGTGACCTCCTTTGCGAGATCAATACCGCGCAGCACTACGGTTAGCGGCTCACCAATATAGAGGTCGGGTATGGGATCACTAAAATACTCCAGCTCCTTTCCATCAATAGCGATCTGGATATCGGTGAGGGCTGGCGTCTCCAGTTTTCTCAGTAAAATATTGGTCTTGGCCGCCACCTCCTGAACATCTTTTATAAAGGTGTAGCTACCACGCCCCGCCTGAGCCGCCTTCTTCATAAAAAAGCTATTGGGAGCTGAACCGATTCCCACCGTAAATAGACGATTTTCAC
>JAPHSO010000341.1 GCA_026193675.1 Gammaproteobacteria bacterium
ACCGCCTCAGAACAGATTCAGCAGCGACGTGGTACAGGTTCATATGCCAACCTGAGAGATCTGCTCACCTATGCGCGAGAGGTGGGTCATAAGACGATTTCTCAACGCACAGCTCCCGGGGCTCCCGCTCCAGAGGTCCAGGCGCCACCATCTCCAGGTCAAATATTTTCCCCCCATGATGTGATGCAGAGTCTCTCACAGCTTTCCGCAGAGCGTGGTCTTGATGGCCTGCGTGAGGAGGGGAAGGATATTGGTGATTATCTAACTGAGCAGCTCCGTCAATCCAATCCAGATGCTCAAGATAAGGTGCTACCTCCAGCGGAGCGTAATGCTATGGGCATGATGGAGCAGCTGCTTGGAACCATGCAGTTCGATCAGTTGATGAACCAGATTGTTCGCCGCTGGTTGAAGCAGCTTGAGGTCCCTCTATTAAAGGCGATGATCAACGATCCCGAGATGCTGAGTCGTGAAGATAGCCCGGCGCAGCAACTGTTTGATCGTCTTGATAATCTGGGGGGGATTGTTCCTGAGCGTCCTCCAGAGGCGAGCAAAGAGGTTCGCGAGAAAGTTGATAAGTTGATTGGCCGAGTCTCTGCAGAGATTGAGACCAACTCTGACGTGATACCTGAGGCTGTTGCGGAACTCGACAAGATCCATCAACAGGAGCTGGAGGGATACACCAGGAACCGTCAAGGGGCTGTTGAGTCAGGTATTAAAGAACACAAAGTCTACGAGGCGCGTCGAGTTGTTCTGGCGGATCTGAATAATTTGATTGGTGGCCGAGCTGTGCCTGAGGTGGTTCTGGAGATGCTGGATGCGGGTTGGAAAAACCTGCTGCTAAGTACCTATATGCGTGAGGGAGGTGAAAGTGCCGTCTTCAAGACCTACCTCGGAATTGTCGATCAGCTAAACAAGCTTCTACTCTTCACTAAGGAGTACAACGCCACTCAAGAGAAGACCGCCCTTAAGACCTATGAGTGGATTGAGCGCATGCTGTCGATCTCTGCTCATGATAAAGAAAGGGCGAAAAAGATTACCGGTGTACTGAAAGATCTACTTCAGAAAAACGAGCCGCCCCGCTCTGAGCTGAAGAAGAAAAAGGTGCCTAAACTGGATCAGGATGCCTTCACCGGTGTTCTGGATGATGGCAAGTTCAAGCCTGACGAGATTGATGATGGTGAGTGGCAGCGCTGGCTTATCAAATGTAAGAATCTCTCTGTCGACGATAAAGGGCTCTATAAAGATGATGATGGACACCAATATAGGGTCAGTATCGCCTGGATTGATGACGACCATAATCATTACATGTTTGTCGATCAGTCGGGCAATAAAAAGTTAAGTCTCACTATTGGTGAGCTTGCTCTGCGCCTGTATGACAAATCTCTGGATATGCTTGATGGCGGCTCTCTGCCAGTAACAACAAGAACAACTCAGGCGATTATTGAGAATACCCATGAGAAGGTGGTTCAGTTTGCTCAGACCGATGAGTTGACAGGGCTGCTTAGTCGTCGTGCCTTCATTCAGGAGATTGAACGGGTTCTGCGCAGTGCCAAGAAGGATAAGAAAACCCACATCCTCTGTTATCTCGATCTAGATCGTTTTAATGTTGTTAATAATACCTGTGGTCATGACGCGGGTGACAGACTGCTGCAAGAGGCCTCTGAGATCTTCAGATCTCAGTCTGATGAGGGCACCATTATCTCTCATCTCAATGGTGATGAGTTCGGTTTTATCTTTGAGAATTGCCATCGAGTTGCAGGTCTGGAAAAGGCGAAAAAGATCCAGCAGGCACTACGCAACTTCTACTTCAAGTGTGATGAAAATGAGTTTGCCATCACCGCCAGTATTGGCGCTGTTGAGATATCCAAAGATAGTGAGAGCCAGCGTGAACTGTTGAGCGCTGTCGATTCGGCCTGTTTTGCGGCTAAAGAGGCGGGACGCGATCGGATTCAGCTTTCCCATATCGATAACAAGATTCTTAAGGCGCGTCAAAGTGCCATGGAGTGGGTTGGTCGGATCAAGTCTCTATTTGACAAAGATCTGGTTCGTCTCAGATGCCAGAAGATTGCGCCACTGGATTCTGAAAGCGGTCTCAAGTCTCACTATGAGGTGTTGCTGGTTGTAAAGGATGAGGCGGGTAACCCGGTCTCGCTTGAGGAGTTTATCTCTGCGGCAGAACTCTACAATCGTATTACCGATATCGATCAGTGGGTTGTGGGTAGTGTGCTCGATTGGCTTGAGGAGAATCAGACCAAAATAGGTCATATTGATGGTCTGTCGATCAATATCTCGGGTAATAGCATGAGCGATAAGCTCTTCATGGATTACCTCTATGATCGTCTTACCAGCGGTAATTTTGATCCCCGTTTTGTCACTTTTGAAGTGACAGAGACTTCAGCGATTGAAGATATCGATTACGCCATTTTCTTCATCAATAAGTTGAAGACAACCGGATGTAAATTCTCGCTGGATGACTTTGGAACGGGTCTCTCATCATATGCTTACCTGAGAAAATTGCCTGTCGATTACCTCAAGATCGATGGTATCTTCGTTAAGAATATCGATAAGAGTGAGGACGACCTGGCAGTGGTTCATTCGATTAGTGAGATTGGACACGTCATGGGCAAGAAGATCATCGCAGAGTATGTTGCCAATGAGCAGGTGCTAGAGATCTTGCAAGACGAGACAACAATTGAGTTTGGTCAGGGTTATGCGATCGAAAAACCGATCAGTCTTGAACAACTCCTGAAACTTTAGTCCCGACTGCGTATAATCTGCACTCTTTTTTAAGAGTCATAAGTCAGATTATTTAGATGTCCACACCACTTGAACAGGCGAAAAAACGACGCACCTTCGCGATCATTTCGCATCCCGACGCCGGTAAAACGACCCTTACAGAAAAGCTACTCCTTTTTGGGGGCGCGATTCAGCTTGCCGGTACCGTAAAAGGGCGCAAAGCAGCTCGCCATGCCACATCTGACTGGATGAAGCTGGAGCAGGAGCGTGGCATTTCGGTCTCCTCATCGGTGATGCAGTTCCCCTATCGTGAACACACCATCAACCTGCTCGATACCCCGGGCCATGAAGACTTTTCGGAAGATACCTATCGAACTCTGACAGCGGTCGATTCGGCGCTGATGGTGATTGACGTCGCCAAAGGTGTTGAGGATAGAACGATTAAATTGATGGAGGTGTGTCGTCTGCGTGATACCCCCATTATCACCTTTATCAATAAGCTTGATCGCGAGGGTAAGGATCCAATTGATCTTCTGGATGAAGTTGAAGATGTGCTCAAAATACAATGTGCGCCTCTCACCTGGCCGATCGGTATGGGTAAGAACTTTAAAGGGGTCTATGACCTCTATAACGATAGCATCACCATTATGAGTGCCACCCACGGTGGCAAGAAACTAGATGGAGAGGTGATTCAGGGATTGGATAATCCTCGTCTGGATGAGCTGTTTGGTGCATTGATTGAAGATTTTCGTGATGAGGTTGAGCTGGTTCGCGGCGCGAGCCATCAGTTCGATCATGACGCCTATCTACGGGGTGAGATGAGTCCGGTGCTGTTTGGCTCAGCAATTAATAACTTCGGTGTGCAGGAGATCCTCGATGCGCTGGTTGACTACGCACCGTCACCTCTGCCTCGGGCAACGATTAATCGTATCGTCAATCCTGAAGAGGATAAGTTCAGCGGTTTCGTGTTTAAGATTCAGGCCAATATGGATCCGCAGCATCGTGATCGAATCGCCTTTATGCGGGTCTGTTCTGGACACTTTACTCCCGGTATGAAGATGCGTCAGGGACGTATTGAGCGTGATGTGAAGATCCCCAATGCGGTCACATTCCTTGCCCAGGATCGGGGACATGTTGAAGATGCATGGCCCGGCGATATTATTGGTCTGCATAACCATGGCACCATTCAGATAGGTGATACCTTCTCAGAAGGAGAGAGCCTTAAATTTACCGGTATACCGCACTTTGCCCCCGAACTGTTCCGTCGAGCGGTATTGAAAGATCCGCTCAAGAATAAGCAGCTACTTAAAGGTCTGCAGCAACTCTCAGAAGAGGGGGCGACGCAGTTATTCAGGCCTCGAAGAAATAACGATCTGATTTTGGGTGCGGTGGGTGTCTTACAGTTTGATGTGGTTGCTCAGAGACTGAAGGATGAATACAAAGTTGAAGCGATATTTGAGCACATCAATGTTGCAACAGCCCGCTGGGTAGAGTGTGACGATGAGAAGATGCTGGAACAGTTTGAGGCGAAGGCAGCCGATAATCTGGCTGTTGATGGTGCAGGTGATCTCACCTATATTGCACCGACCCGGGTTAACCTTGAGCTAATGCGAGAGCGTTGGCCCGATATCCAATTCAGAGCGACTCGCGAGAAGTAGCATTTGTTGCTGTTCAGCATATTTAGATTTTTGTTCAGTACAAGGCGTCTTCGCACGGAGAATGTGACCATTCGAGTACGGGGACAACGCAGTAATGGAGAAAAATATGAATATGCAGAGTAGTAACAGGCAGCAGGATGTTGCTGAAGAGGATAAACTTGGTGAACACTACGCCGTGGTGTATGCGCCCAAATTGGGGCGCAAGAAACAGCGCTTTCCTTCAAATGTGGTGACCATCTATCCAACAGGTGAAGAGGCGGTCGCCGCAGCAGATGAAGATAAAAAACTTCGTGCTGCAGAGGTTTATGGCCCTTCGCGCTCATCCGAAGGGATGATGCTCTACTACCTCTCTCGTTGGTTGTAATAACCTACTACGAGCGAGTCCCTTTACCACTCTTTAGTAGCCACAGACAGAAGCTGTAGAGTATGGCGATAAAGGTGAAGATGACACCATAGGCCAGGGTCAGATCGATATCAGAAACACCCAGCATGCCATAGCGGAAGGTGTTCACCATGTAGAGAATCGGATTGAACAGGGAGATGTCATGCCAGATGCCGGGAAGCATCTCTATCGAGTAGAAAATGCCACCCAGATAGGTGAGCGGGGTCAGTACAAAGGTGGGGATTAGAGTGATGTCATCAAAACTCTTGGCGTAGACCGCATTAATAAAGCCGGCCATCGAAAACAGAATTGCGGTAAGTGTGGTGACGCTGAGCACCACAAAAATATTATGTACCTGCAGGTCGGTGAAAAAAGTGGCAACCAGCGTCACCATAATGCCAACAATCAGACCCCGTGCGACACCACCGGTGATATAGCCGATCAGGATCAGCGAGGGGGGGATGGGAGAGATCAGTAACTCCTCAATAAAACGTCCAAACTTGGAGCCGTAAAAGCTCGACACCACATTGGCGTAGGAGTTGGTGATGATGGTCATCATGATCAAACCGGGAACGATATAGTCCATGTAGGTCATACCATCGATGGGTGCCAGTTGGCTGCCGATCATCTGGCCGAAGATGACAAAATAGAGGGCGGTGGTGATCATCGGCGGAACGATGGTCTGAATCCAGATTCGACTAAACCGGCGAACCTCTTTCACGGCAATGGTGGTGAATGCGACTCGATAACGCTGCCAATGGCTCATCATAGTTGACCATCTCCCTTTTCAACCAGATCGAGGAATAGCTCTTCAAGGCGATTGGCCTTGTTACGCATAGATGTCACCTTAATACCCTCCTTTTCAAGATCACAGAAGAGTTTGTTGAGATTTTGACCACGATGGATCTCGACCTCAATCGTATGCGGGTCAACGAGAGTTGTCGGGTAGTTACACTCAAGTTTCGGCAACGCTTCAACAGGCTCAGATAGATCGAGAATAAAGGTCTCTCTATCGAGAGTAGCAAGCAGCTGTTTGACCGATGTGTTGGTGACAATCGCACCTTTATCAATAATGGCAACATTGCGGCAGAGCTGTTCAGCCTCTTCCAGATAGTGGGTGGTGAGAATGATGGTGGTGCCCATTCGGTTCACCTCCTGCAGAAAACTCCACATCGAACGGCGCAGCTCAATATCAACACCCGCCGTCGGTTCATCAAGGATGAGCAGTTTTGGATTATGGACCAGTGCACGGGCGATCATCAGCCTGCGTTTCATCCCGCCTGAGAGGGCTCGGGCGATATTGCGCCGCTTATCCCAAAGCCCTAGCGCCTTGAGCGCCCAGTCGGCACGTTCACGCGCTTCACTAACGGGGACTCCATAATACCCGGCCTGATTGAGGACAATCTCCTCAACCGGTTCAAACTGGTTGAAGTTGAACTCCTGCGGTACCAGACCGATGGCACGCTTGACCTCCATAGAGTCACTGACTAAATCGTGGTCAAAGACCTTAACGGTGCCATCGCTCTTATTAACGAGTGAGGTGATGATACCGATGGTGGTCGATTTGCCGGCACCATTGGGGCCGAGCAGGGCAAAAAAGTCACCCTCCTTAACCTCAAGGTCGATCCCTTTGAGCGCATTAAAACCATTACTGTAGGTCTTGGTTAGACCCGTTATGGAGAGTGCTGTCGTTGTCGCCATGGTCATTACAGGTTGATAATCTCCAGCCCCAGATCGCTCTTTTCAAGCGTAGCAGGATCACTGATCACTGCGGTATGGGCCCGTTCAGGCTTGAGATAGGTTTCTGCCACCCGCTTCAGATCAGCCTCGGTCACCTTGAGGATCTTTTGACGGAACCGGTTACGGAACTCTGGAGTACGACCATGACGGGATGCATGGAAGGTCGACTTCGCCTCGCCAGCAGGTGATCCTGGCTTGTCGATGCTACCGATAACCCCAAGGATCGCCTCTTCCACCTCACGCCATGGATGTGACTTACCTAGTAACCATTCGATGGAGTTGTCAAAATCCTGCAGCGTTTCTGCCAGACGTGGATCACGGTAGGAGAAGAATCTAAATGAGCCGCTATCGTTGTCAAAGCTGGCACCACCACCATAGGCCCCCCCCTGTTCACGGATTGCACGATGCAGGAAGTTATTACGCAGGAAACCGGCAAGCACCATCAGTGCTGGCGTATCGGCATGGGTTGATGGGATCGTCGGGTAGGCGCGGGCACAGAAGTTGACCTGAGTTGAGGTGGCCCAGCCCTGATTAATCATCCCCTCAGGTTGTGGCAAAACAATGGGACTCAACTCGGTTGCTGCAACCGAACCGGCCCAGCGTTTATCGATTGAACCCATGATTGAATCCTTCAGTTCAGCTTCGCCGATGGTCAGGAATTGGCGAGGTGCTTTGACGATCTTATCGCGCATCTCGGCAAACTGCTCGCTCAGTGCCTCTAATCTGGATTGTTCATTGAGTCCATCATCAAGCCCCTTGATGAACTGGATACCTTCTAGACCACCCCACTGGTGATTCAGTTGATTGACCGCAGTAATGTTACTTGCAGCAGCGGCCATCGCCAGCGAATGGCCACTGCCGGTGACGCGCTGTTCCTGTCCCATACGCTCCTGAGAGATCAATTCGCGAATACGCTCCAGCTCATCAAAACGGGCGGCGCTAAAGCTCTCCTCCAGCAGTTCGGTGAGTGCTGCACTGTTACGGGTGAGCGCCTTACCAGAGAAGGCAAATGTCCCCTTGTAGCTATTCAGGTCATCAATTGAGCCACGTACTGAGACACTGGCACCAATACCGCCAGTTGTTGCGGTGATGAGCTCCTGGGTCTCAAGATAATCACGATTGCCATAACCCACTTCGGTGATCACATCACTAAACATCGGGAGTAGCTGGCGCTGTTCAGGGGTGAAGTCAGGCAGATCAATCACCAGCTGCTGATAGACCAGACCATTGGTGCCACGGCTAAACCAGGTGGCGGGTTGGTTGGCGATTTTGCTCTCTTCTCCAATCGGCAGAGTGAGCTCAGCCGGGATATCTTCAAGTCCCACCTTGGGGAGCAGTTCGGGGTCATCGGCCTGTTCTTGACGCTCAGCAAGCTTGAGGCTCTTCTCAATGATCGCCTTTTTCTCCGCTTCGGAGAGTTTAGCTTTCATTTCGGCCAGACGTTTGCTTTCTGCCTCATCGCGTTTAGCACTAAGCTCTCGGTCTGGAGACATGGTCAGTAGCACACGGTGCCGGTTATTGAGCAGGTCGCGTACCAGCCCCTTCACAAATTCGGGATCGGCGATCTGTTGGCGGAGTTTCTCCAGAATCGGATCGAGATCCAGCAGCGCCACCGGATCGGCGCCATGCAGATTGCCGCCCAGGGTGTGCACGATCAATTGCAGACCATAGGGGAAGCCGTCACCACTCACCTCACGCTGTGACAGCTCTAACTGATGCAGTACCGCCTCGACCATCTCCTGGGGTACGCCATCAGTGGCGATTCGCTCCAGAGTATCGAGGATCAGCTTTTCTACCGCTTTACTCTTGTCGGGATCGCTTCCCTCCAGACCACAGGCAAAGATCATTTCGCGGCTGGAATCTGAGACGCCACACAGCGGTGATGGCGCCTGACCTAAATCAGTTGTTTCCAGTACATGACGTAGCGGCGATGCGCTGCTCTCCATCAGGATTCCTGAAAGTAGGTGGGCGGTCATCACCTCTTCGGCATCGGTGCATCTGCCTAGCAGCCAACCCAACACAATGTGGGTTTTATGCTCAAGACTCTCTTCGCCATCAAGGGCGTAATGCTCAACCACCTCTTTAGGAGCACTAAAGCGTTGCTCATCGGGGACATTGATATTGAGATCACGCTTCTCAAACTGACTCAGCGCCTGCTCATGAAACTCGGCCTGTAGCTCACGGGCAGGAATATCACCATAGGTCATGAACAGGGCGTTGGAGGGGTGATAGTGGTCGGCATGGAACGCCTTCAACTCCTCATAGCTGAGATCGGGGATATTGGCAGGCTCACCACCACTGTTGAAGTGGTAGGTGACCGTCGGGAACAGCTCAGTGGTGAGCTCCTGCCACAGTGTCGAGACCGGAGAGCTCATCGCCCCCTTCATCTCGTTAAAGACCACACCCTTGAAGACCAGATCGCTATCGCTGTTCTCTGTCTCCTTAAATTCAACACGGTGGCCCTCCTGGGCAAAATCGAGCTCATTGAGGCTGGGGAAGAAGACCGCATCGAGATAGACCTGCAACAGATTGTCGTAATCCTTGCGGTTGCGGCTGGCAAATGGGTAGGCGGTCCAGTCACTGGAGGTGAAGGCATTCATAAAGGTGTTGAGTGAACGCCGGGTCATCATAAAGAAGGGGTCGCGCACCGGAAACTTTTTACTGCCACAGAGCGAGGTGTGCTCCAGAATGTGAGCCACCCCGGTCGAGTCCTGCGGCACGGTCTTGAAACCGACCAGAAAGGTGTTCTGGTCATCATCGGTTGCCATATGGATATGACGGGCACCTGTCCCTATGTGTTCAAACTCCTGAACCTCGATATTGAGAGAGGGGATCGCATGGTTACGAATGTGGGTGAATTCAGGATGGGCCAGCTGCTTGGTTTCAGTCATTATAGATTTCAAATTTTAATAGTCGGACTTTAATAGATGGGGATGGATTATACTTTATGAACCCCCTCTATATAGAACTCTGCTGAATTTGTTTGGGAATTGTTTAATGGAACTTTTCGATAGCCACTGCCACCTCGATATTGCCGATTTCGACCTTGATAGAGATGAGGTGTTGGTTCGAGCGCGGGATGCAGGGGTCAGCTCAATGGTAATCCCCGGAATTGATGCGATCCGTTGGGATACGCTTCTAACCCTGTGTCAATCGGAGGAGGGGCTTTATCCTGCACTTGGGCTCCATCCAATGTTCTACAAAAAACACACTGTTGATGAGGATATCAGGCAGTTAGAGCGCTATCTGTCAGAGAAGAGTCCAGTTGCTATTGGTGAAATTGGTCTCGATTTCTATGATGTGCAAGGAGGCACTAATGCCGCGGGCGCAGGGAGGCGCAGGAGCGGCCCGGGTAGAGGGGCAAAGGGAGAGAGTATCCAGTATGAGATCTTTGAAAAACAGCTGTCGATAGCTCGAGATGCGGCTCTGCCGGTCATCCTCCATGTCCGTAAAGCACACGATGAGGTGCTCCAAAGACTTAAAAAGTACAAAGTGGTTGGCGGTACGGCCCACGCCTTTAACGGCTCAGTTGAACTGGCCCAGCGTTACATCGACCTCGGTTTCAAACTGGGCTTCGGTGGGATGGTCACCTACGAAAAGTCGACCAAACTGAGGGAGCTGGTAAAAATGCTACCGCTGGAGTCGATCGTGCTGGAGACCGATGCCCCCGATATGTCTCCAACAGCCCACCATGGTGAGCGCAACTCTCCAGAATATCTGCCGGAGATTGCCCAAGTGATTTCCGAAATGAGAGATATTTCTGTTGATGAGGTGGCCCGAGCCACAACCAACAATGCAAAAGCGGTATTTCAGCTATGAGTCAGCCTAAATCGGTCTGGGGCTGGGCGCTCTACGATTGGGGTAACTCCGCCTACTCCACAGCGGTGATGGCCGGTTTCTTCCCCATCTTCTTCAAACAGTACTGGAGTGATGGTGCGGATGTGAATGAGAGCACCTTCTATCTTGGTGTCGCCAACTTCACCGCTAGCCTGGTCATTGTGCTGCTGGCTCCTCTACTTGGGGCGATGGCCGACCGTTGTGGTCACCGTAAGCGCTATCTGCTTCGATTTGCCCTACTCGGTATTATCACCACCGCGTTGCTGCCATTGGTAGGGCAGGGGCAGTGGCAGTGGGCGGCGCTCTTCTACGTGCTGGCCACTGTCGGATTCTCGGGTAGCATCTCTTTTTACGACTCGCTGCTCATCTTTGTCGCTCCCAGAAAGGAGTACGACCACATCTCGGCTCTGGGCTACGCCATCGGTTATCTGGGGGGCGGGTTACTGTTTGCGGTGACGGTGGGGATGACCCTCAAACCGGAACTGTTTGGTCTGGCAGATAGCGCGGCAGCAGTGAAGATGGCCTTTTATCTGGTGGCGATCTGGTGGGCAATTTTCACCCTGCCACTACTGATGTGGGTGGTAGAGGGGGATGGACATGAAGATCATCCGTCAACATTGCGCCTCTTCATCGATGCTTTTGCAGAGTTGAGACACACCTTTGCAGAGATTCGTCAGCATCGCGTGATATGGCTCTTTCTCATCGCCTACTGGTGTTATATCGACGGGGTCGACACCGTGATTCGTATGGCGGTCGACTATGGACTGGCGCTTGGATTTGAGTCCGATAGCCTGATAGTGGCCCTGTTGATCACCCAGTTCATCGGCTTTCCAGCGGCGCTGGTTTTCGGCAAGAT
>JAPHSO010000292.1 GCA_026193675.1 Gammaproteobacteria bacterium
CAAAGCTATAGCTGTGATCAAATCCAATCGTCTTAATCAGATCCATCGTCGCCTCAAAATCGGCATCGGTCTCACCCGGGAAACCGACAATGAAGTCTGAAGAGATGGTCATACCCGGACGCGCATCCTGCAGTTTTCGAATTAAAGATTTGTACTCCAGAGCGGTATGCCCCCGCTTCATCTGCGTCAGAATTCGGTCGGCTCCCGACTGCACCGGAAGGTGAAGAAAGCTCACCAACTCAGGGACCTCTCGGTATGCCTCGATCAGACTCTCAGTCACCTCAACCGGATGTGAGGTGGTGAAGCGAATCCGATCGATGCCATCGATCGCAGCAACATAATGAATGAGTAGTGCTAAATCTGCCTGTTCCCCGCCATCCATATTCCCACGATAGGCATTCACATTCTGCCCCAGTAAATTGACCTCACGAACCCCCTGGTTGGCAAGTCCGGCAATCTCCGCGATTACATCATCAAAGGGACGACTCACCTCTTCGCCACGGGTATAGGGCACCACGCAGAAGGTACAGTATTTGGAGCACCCCTCCATAATGGAGACAAAGGCCGAGGGGCCTTCAGATTGATGCTCAGGCAGCTTGTCGAATTTCTCAATCTCAGGGAATGAGACATCGATCACCGCCCGATGATGGGCCCAAACTTCACCCAACATCAGCGGCAGGCGATGCAGCGTTTGTGGCCCCCAGATCAGATCAACGTAGGGGGCACGGGATCGGATCGCCTCACCCTCCTGACTCGCCACGCAACCGCCCACACCGATCACAATATCGGGATTTTTCTCCTTAAGCTTGCGCCAGCGACCAAGCTGCGAGAAGACCTTCTCCTGCGCATTTTCTCGTACAGAACAGGTATTGAGCAGAAGCACATCGGCATCCATCTCATCTTCGACCGGCTCAACGCCGCAGGTGACGCTCAACCCATCAAGCAGACGGGCTGAGTCATACTCATTCATCTGACATCCGAAGGTTTTAATATAGACTGTGCGCGCCATAGTGTTCTGATAGATAAGGGAAAGGGATGCGTATTTTACGCAACCCAGGCTCGGGTATCTATATCTCTATTCAGCATGGCATAGATTAAGTCAGGCAAATTGGCTTATCTGAAAATATCATCCAGATGGGAGCTCACCTCCCCCTTTATTTTTTGGCTCCTCATCGCGATATCTGTCTCCATCATAATTAAGGACGGTCCAAATCGAATACCTTCCTTACTACCTGCGTAACAGTTCATCGAGCTAATCAGCACCGTCAAGTCATGCCACTCACCAATGAGTCTCCCAAGAAGTTTAAAACGCTCAACTCTCTTCTTAAGATCCTCGTCAGCAAAGAGCTCAATAAGTAACCGGTAGATCTCTGTTATCGACTTGAGGTGTTTACGAACTTTATGCAACTCCCGATCACCATCGATTAAAGGACGTAACCTGACAATTTTCTCAATCTGCTTCTCAATAAATTGATTTGCCTTATCAACAATTAACTCATCATCGAGCCCTGTTATCTTTTCATTAAGTTCCCTGTTTAACTTTTTCAATCTTCTGAAATTGAAATTACTCAAGGTGCGATTGAATCTAGAGACTGACTTTTCAGCTTTGCTAGACAGATGATCCTTGTAGTGTTGAACTGCAAGCTGAGTTATCTCTTCTGGATAGCTTTCCTCTAACTCCAGAATCGTGAGAAGCGCCCGATTAACCTGGATCTCCCGCAGTTCTCCTGCACAGTTAAATAGCTTTGAAAACAGGGTAAAGTGAGCTTTTTTCTGAAAATCCCCACAGCTAGCAACCTGCATCAGGGAAAGATTTGTACGTATCTTTTTAATGGCCACCCTTAGTTGATGGATATCCTCCACATCAGGTCGCTTCTCAATTTTATCTGCATACCCTTTAAAGGTGGTAAGGTGTTTATCATAATTTTGATAAAGCCTACTGCCGCTCATCAGGAGTCCAACATCGGTAGGGATAGTTCAACAGATTGGCGTTGTAATACCTGGGTTCACCTGTCACCTCCAACCGAACCCAATTGGGAAGATCGAAAGCCGCATCCTCCGTTTCAAGTTCCAGCTCTGCAATGACCAGTCCGCTATTATCCCCCTTAAAAATATCGATCTCCCACAACCGGCTCTTATGCTTTACTTCGTAACGGATCTTTTCAATCAGAGGGCGACTACAGAGTGTGCTGAGAATCTCCTCAGCATCATTAACAGGTATCGAATATTCAAATTCAAGTCGACTGGCGCCTCGACTCTCCCCCTTCAGAGTCAGGAAGCCCTGCTCACCCCTTATCCTGATCCGCACGGTGGTGAGATCCTTTGTCGAGATATAACCCTGCTTGATCGAACTGCCTCCAGTTAACTTCCCTAAACTGTCCAGGTCGATGAGAAACTTTCTCTCTATCTCTTGAGCCATTTAGGACCTCTTTTTGCTCTCTTTCTCTCTCTTTCTGCTCTTTTTCAGGAGCTTCTCAAGTTGCTCACAATAGATCTCCAACGCCCTGATTCTGGCAAAGCGTTTATCATTGCCCTCAATGAGATACCAGGGTGCATATTCGGTACTGGTGCGCTCAACCATATCGTTGACCGCATGCTCATAGGCCTCCCAACGCTCCCTGTTACGATAGTCCTCATCGGTTATTTTATACTGCTTGAAGGGGATCAACTCTCGTGCCTTGAAACGGGTCAATTGCTCCTCCTTGCTGATATGGATCCAGAACTTGAGCAACAGGATACCGTTGTCTGTCAGTTGCTCTTCAAAATCGTTGATCTCGGTATATCCTCGCATCCAGACATCCTTATGGGTGAAGCCCTCAACCCGTTCAACCAACACCCGCCCATACCAGCTGCGATCATAGAAGGTGATATCCCCCGCCCGCGGAATATGGCGCCAAAAACGCCACAAATAGTGGTGGGCCGCCTCTTCATCGGTCGGTGCCGCAATAGGGATGACCTGATAGTGACGGGCATCCATAGGCTGGATAAAGCGTCGGATCAATCCCCCCTTGCCCGCAGCATCCCAACCCTCAAAGATCATGATGGTCGAGTGCTTCTGGGCGATCGCCTGACGGGTCAGTTTTCCCACCTTTGCCTGCAGCCTGGTCAGCTTTTTGTTGTATTCACCCTTTGAATATCGCTGATCGAGATTGAGTGCCCCGAGCACACTGAGATACTGGGTATCTACTGGGGGAGTGGCAATCGGGGTGAGATGGGGCTCAGGGGTCTCTTTGTGGCTCTTGTCATTGAGACGGGCATTGATTCTTTCAAGAACATACTGACCGACCATCATGCTGCGATAACGCTCATCCCTGCCGTCAAGAATAAGCCATGGTGCGATCCCGGTGCTGGTTTCACGCAGGCAACGTTCCGCAATTGTGGCAAACGAGTCGTAAGTCTTCAGATGCCTAAGA
>JAPHSO010000067.1 GCA_026193675.1 Gammaproteobacteria bacterium
ATCACCTTTCACATGGAGAAGGGGATGACTCCCAAGGATGCAGCAGTACATGGGGCTATGGAGCTGATGGGACCGGTTACCGCCTCGATTTTAACCACCATTGCCGCCTTTGTTCCAATGATGTTTATGTCTGGCATCATCGGGAAGTTCGTGATCGCGATCCCTATCGTCGTCATTCTGATGCTGGCGTTATCCTGGCTTGAGTCTTTCTTTATTCTTCCCAGCCATGTTGCCCACTTCACCAACCCCAACAAGCACCCTAAAGAGCGTGCATGGTTGCTGGCACTCGACTCAGTCTACAACAAGGTGCTAACCGTTGCCGTCCGCTTCCGCTGGATCACCGTTGCCATCTCAATCGCCGTACTGTTCTCTGCCCTTTCTCTGGCGAAAACCATGCCGTTTGAGCTTTTCCCGGCAGAGGGGGTTGATGAGTTTGTGGTACGTGCAACAGCTAAGCCGGGAACCAGCCTGAAGGCGATGCGTGAAAAACTTAGGGCCGTTGATAAATCACTACGCAAAGAGCTCACAGCGGAGCACCTGCAGGCCACTCTGATCATGGCTGGAGAGATCTCCCAGGATCAGGGTGACCCACTCACCCAGCGTGGTAGCCGCTATGGACAAATCAGAGCTATCTACACCCCTGCGGTGAGTCGTCAAGATCACGATGTGCTGGATGAGATGCGTGCGGCAGAGAGAGTGGTTACCGGTCAGTTCCCCGATCTGGATATCGCCTTCACCGAGGTGCAACCCGGCCCACCCTTAGGCCGCGCACTAGAGGCGGAGATAAGCAGTGGTGATGAGGAGGATAGTAACAGTGCGGCCAGAAGATTGATCGCCTTCCTCAATACTGTTGATGGAGTCACCAGTGTTGATAGCGGATTGAAGCGTGGTGACGATGAGATCCATGTGGTGATGGACAGAGAGTTGGCCACCTATGCCGGAGTCGATCTGGCCAATGCCTCCAACATCATCCGTGCTGCTTCCGGTGGACTGGTTGTCTCCTATGTTCATAAAGGGACAGAGGAGGTTGATATCACCATCCGCTATCCCGAGTCTGACAAGGGGGGGCTTGAAACCCTTAAATCGGTACAGATCCCCAATCGACGTGATGGCCTGGTACCACTATCCAAGGTTGCTCACTTTGAGGTTCGAGAGGGTTTCACCACCATTCGCCACAAAGATGCCATTCGAATCATTAATGTCACTGCCGACATCGATGCCGACATTATCACCAGTAAGGCACTCAATAGTTTGGTGATTAAGAATCAAGAACAGTGGCTTGGTGATTTGGTAGATGATGTATCCGTCAACTATGGTGGTGAGGAGGAGAAAAATAATGAATCGGCAAAGAGTCTGGCTATCGCCTTTATGTTTGCATTGATCGGCATCTTCTTTATTTTGGCAATCCAGTTTAACAATCTGACCTATCCATTGATTGTTATGTTGGCCATCCCGTTTGGTGCCATCGGTATTATTTTGAGTGTTTACCTGCACGACATCTACTGGCGGCCAATGCCACTCTCGTTCTTTTCGATGTTGGGTATGGTGGCGCTCACCGGCGTTGTGGTGAACAGCTCACTGATCCTGCTGGTATTTATTCAGCGTGCACTACAAGATGGTGTAGAGGTTATTGAGGCCATCATCACTGCGGGGCGCAGGCGTCTGCGTGCCGTGTTACTCACCGCAACAACCACTGTTGTGGGTCTACTGCCTACCGCTTATGGTTGGGGTGGTTCAGATCCATTTGTACAGCCTATCGCATTGGCACTGTCATCAGGACTGATGTTTGCAACTGCGGTCACCCTGATCGGGATTCCCGCCACCTTTGCGGTTGGTGTCGACATTAAAAACTTCGTGGGTAAAGTATTCAGATTTAAACGCTAGTAATCAATTGATCTACTGCTGTAGCTGAAACTATTTTGGACTACAGCAGCAGATCTTCTTCAATGGGATGAAAGTGGCTCGAGGCATCGATGAGTGAGTTGGCGGTCAGTGCCGGTACGCCGTAGACATCGGTAGTGACGCCATAGTTGTCTCTAATCTTTTTTAGAAGCAGATCAAAGTCACCATCACCGGAAAGCAGTACCACGGCATCAACCTCTTTGGCTGCCTCCATCACATCAATGGTAATCCCCACATCCCAATCACCTTTGGCAGATCCATCTTTTCTCTGAATATAGGGTTTTAGTTTTACCGCGAATCCGATGTGCTTCAGGGCATCCTGAAATTTTATCTGTTGATCATCATGACGCTGAATGGCATAAGCGTTTGCAGTAACAATATCACCTTCATAAATGATACGTTGCCAAAATTTACGATAGTTGAACTGACGGCCATAAGCCTGGCGGGTGGTGTAATAGATATTTTGAACATCTACGAAGATGGCGATTTTTTTCAAAGTGGCGTTACAATTATTGACAGGCATTCACAATGAATCTCCTGTATAAGAGTAATACTATGCCAAATGGTGTTCTCCTGCAGTAATATTCGATTAATATTTCTGACGAAAATGAAATCCTCAGATTCACACCACTCTTTTAGTGATCACCCCTATTAATAAATCATTATTTATTCAGATATCGCTGAATATTTTCTCCTGGCGCAGGTCCTGCCTTATTCAGAGCCTGCGCTATTTGTTCATCCTTACCCATACAATCATCTGCAAATGCTCGATCCATATACAGTATATGATCAAAAAGCCAATCTCTAATAAATCCTGTCATATCAGTTATGTGTAGCTCTCCCCGATCTAACTGAACTTTCATTTTCTCAACATTTTCCGATAAAAATTGATGTGCTTGAATATGATTTTCCAGCCCCGGATAACCACACGCCGCCATTACAACCTCTTCACGATTAAAATGAGTTCGCGTGTAATCTACCAATCTCTCAAGAATTATGTCGCATTGGGTATCATCATTTAACAGAGCGGCCTGTTTGCTGGTATTCAGGATTTCAATAATTTTTCGATGGTCATCATCAATAGCTTCAATACCCACACTAAATGCATCAGACCACTTTATTGGGTTAGTCAACGATCTGTTTTTACTGTTTTCCCGTTTCGCAGAAGGAGCATTATCCACTTGCGCCGTGTCTCCAAGTATCAAGCGTATTCTCTGAGACAGTTCCATTAAAGAGTAAGGCTTGTTAAGAAGACTAGCAGCAAACCGTAGCTGGCTATTTGTGACAGCACCCTTTTTGGTATACCCAGAAGTGAGTAAAATTTTGATCTCCGGCTGTATCAATTTTGCTTTCTCAGCTAACTCGTAACCATTGATACCACCTGGCATAACAACATCACTAAACAATAGATCAATATTTTTCTCCGCAGTCAAAATCTGGAGAGCCTGACCACCACTACCAGCGGTAAGCACATAGTACCCCTGACTTTCTAGTAACTCTTTAGCCAGCTCTAAAATTCCAGAATCATCATCAACTATTAATATAGTTTCGGTGCCATGAGGCAGTGACATATCCTGTTTTTCAGTTCTTATAAGGACTACATCTCTAAGAGAGCGAGGCAAATAGATTCGAAATGTTGTGCCAACCCCAACTTCAGAAGAACATCGTATATGCCCCCCAGCACGTTTTACAAAGCCAAATACCATAGATAGCCCTAGACCTGTACCCTTACCTTGATCCTTAGTGGTATAGAACGGTTCAAAAATATGTTCCATCTGTTCGGGAGTGATTCCGGCACCACTATCGATGACAGATAGCTCCACATAATCACCCGGAATCGCACCAATATTTTTACTACAGTATTCAGAATCTAAAACTGTATTGTTTGTTTCAATAGTTAGATACCCATGCCCCCCTATCGCATCACGCGCATTTATACATAAATTAAGCAAAGCATCCTCGAATTCACCCGGATCAATTTCTGTTCGCCAAAGCTCATCATCAAAATGACTTTTCACCTCGATTTCTGGAGTAAGTGAACGCGTAATCAAATTATCCATCCCGATGATTAACTTATTTATATCGCATACAGCAAACTCTCCCGATTTATTACGCGAAAAACTAAGTAATTGTTTGGTTAGATCGGCAGCACGGCGGCTGGCTTTCTTCATGGATGAAATACGTTTATGAGTTTTCTCATTAAGACCGACCTGCCTCTCCATCAGCTCCAGATTACCGAGTATGACACCAAGAATATTATTAAAATCGTGTGCAATACCACCGGATAGCTGCCCAATAGCATCCATTTTCTTCGCGCGACGCAATCCCTCTTCAGCCAACATTCTCTCTGTTATATCCAGGAATGTGACCACCGCCCCAGTAATGGTGCCATCATAAATAATCGGATACGACCAATACTCTGCTTTAAAGCTAGTGCCATCAGCACGCCATAGAACATCGCTATCCACATGAATCCCATTACCCGTTTGCAATACCTCAAATATTGGGCATTCACCCTCATGATAGTGACTACCATCAGAACGCGTATGGTGAGTAAGTTTGTGCATGTTTTTACCGATTAGATCATCAACACTCCGAACACCAAGCAGCTTAACGCAGGCAGGATTTGCAAAAGTACACAACCCATTCAGGTCAAGGCCATAAATAGCTTCAGCGGTTGAATCGAGTAACATACGGATCTGAGATAAGAGATACTTCTGCTCTTCCATTGAGGATTTGAGAGAGGCTTCACGTTCTTGAACAGTGAGGGCAAGCCGATTAATGTTAATTGAAATATCCTCAAGCTCATCTCCAGAAACAATTGGATCCGACTCAGAGTAATCCATACTTTCAATTTTTCGAATCTGCTCCATTAATGCAGAAAGCGGTCTGTCGATACCCCGATTAAGAATAATGCGCATTAATATCAGCGTGAAGATTGCAACCAACATCAGAATTAGTAAAAATTGACTGCGGTTATTATTTAGAAATGCATTCAGGATCTGCTTATTTAGTTTAACAATGAAATATATATTTCCGTTAGGTATCTCTTTAAACAATTTTGCAGTGTAATTTTCTTCAGTCTGTTTAATATCCAGTTCTTGCGAAACAAGAATATCTTTCATATCACCTATTTCCTCAGAATCTGCTGATTCAAAGGAGTAGGATATATCCATATCAAGTGTTTCAGAGAGCTTCTTAAAATAACTTTCATCAAGTATTTTTGACATCTCTATATGACCTACCACATCGCCTGTGCCTTCATCAATAATACTTTGATGCGACTTTATCGAAAGACGATCGATTATACGCTGATAGGTGATAATGCTGGTCTTAAACAGCAGGTTTGGATCGTAAAGGTTCTTGTGCTTATACAGAATATTTGGTGGAAACTTAAATTCCCCCAGAGTGAAATCACGCTGATGCTCATAACGCCAAAACAGTTGTGGCTCGCTATTTTCATAGGAGATGTAATTGAGCCTATAGCCCCCATCATCTTGTGCTACAAAGGCGACTAACTCATGATTATTTCCATATAGAACGATATCATCATTAAACGAAAGTTTAACTCTGCTCAGCAGCTGTTTCGCAATTGATTTTTTCTCTTCATCGATGAGAAATACATTATAGTTTTCTACATCCTCATACTTGTTGATTAGCTCTATTGATGCAATCGTCGCCTCATCAGTTTTAACAAATGAGATCCCCTCTTTAAGGTCTCGCTCTATCTCCTGCAAATTATCGGATAGACGATCATAACCATGTATTAATCGACTTCGAGTGCTTTCTAGAAAACCATCTTTTATGAATCTGTCAAAATAGATTCCCAACGCGGTCACAACCATCAAGACTGCCATCGTAACCAGGATTGAGAGTTTGGTTTTAAAGCTGAACCTATGCTTCATATTTTCCTTTAAGTTCACTACTTTCTATAACACTGTAATTTGGTAACCAACGTCATCATCTAAAAGATTGGAGCAACCTCCTCAACATTCTCCTTGGTTACCAATTTAACAGGGTTAATAATGTGGTGGGGCACCTTCTCACCAGCAAATATTTTGATTGCTGTCTCAACTGATTTATGACCACCCAGAGGAAATAGAACGGAGCCTGACTGGCTTCCATTGCGGATGGCATCCTGTGCTTCACTGGTATAGTCACAACCAACCATAATGATTGATGAGGCATCAATCTGAT
>JAPHSO010000224.1 GCA_026193675.1 Gammaproteobacteria bacterium
ACCAGTTGGCCAATCGTGGCATTGATGATCTCAGACCATGAGTAAATATACCCGACAGATCGTACTTGATACTGAGACCACCGGTCTTGAACCGCGTGAGGGCCACCGGATCATTGAGATCGGCTGCGTAGAGATCATCAACCGTCGCCTCACCGGCAACAATTATCATCAATATCTACAGCCCGATCGTGAGATCGATGCGGGTGCGGCCGAGGTTCATGGCATTACCGATGATTTCCTCGTTGATAAACCACGGTTCAGCGATGTGGTCGCCACCTTTATGGAGTACATTAGCGGAGCTGAACTGATTATCCATAATGCACCTTTTGATGTCGGTTTTCTCAACCATGAGCTCAATCTACTCGGCAGAGGTTTAGGGACAATCGCCGACCACTGTGGGGTGATCGATACTCTGGTGATGGCCCGTAAAGCCCACCCCGGCAAAAAGAATAATCTCGATGCCCTTTGCGGCCGTTACGGCATCAATAATAGTCATCGTGATCTGCACGGGGCGTTGCTGGATGCCGAGATCCTGGCTGATCTCTATCTGGTGATGACAGGGGGGCAGACCACCCTGTCGCTCGGAAGTGAGGCAACAGATGAGGGTGGTTCTGTTAAAATTGAGCGTATTTCGGCAGACCGGCCACCTCTTAAGGTGATCCGTGCATCCGATGAAGAGATGGCGCTGCATCAAAAGAAGCTGGATGAGATTGAGAAAAAGAGTGGCTCTGCTCTCTGGCGAGCGAACTAAACGGATTAGGCCCAGATGCTCAGGTTTCACGCCTGTTGGCCGATAACTATTTGATAGAACACCGGAAAAAGGAACAGTTGTGGGTATTTATGAGGTCGATACATTAATTGAGCAGACGCGTCTTCTGGCCGCGGAGTATCGCCGTACCACGGGTAAACCACTACCGGTAACCACCGAGATTGCCAACTATGATGCCGCTCGACTGCTTGATCTTGAGCTGATCTCACCCCCACCCGGTGGCTATGATGCGGTCGGAAAGTCTGGGGAACGTGAGGGTTTGCGCTATCAAATTAAGGGACGGGCCATCTTTGATGAAAAGAGGGGGGGGCAGCGTCTCGGTCAGTTGAAGGTCGATAAGGAGTGGGATGCCATTCTGTTGGTACTCCTCAACGAAGACTATCAACCTTTTTCAATCTATGAGGCCTCCCGTGACGAGCTTGATGAGAGCCTTGATGAATCACTTCAGAGTCGCCGAAGCAATCGTGGCGCTATGTCTATCGCCCGTTTCAAAAATATCTCCCGTCTGGTCTGGAGTGAAGCGGAAGGGGAAATTGAAGACAGGCTCTGGGAAAATAGTGGCAACTAAATCCCGAATCCTCAACTCTGTGGTACGGGGTCGGAGTCAAATCGGTTAAAGTAGATGTTTTACTGCAAAACTTTGACCCCGATTTGACTCCGACCCCTGGCCCAAAACATTAATGGATATTGAAGAGATCCTTGGAGATTCAGGCCCCTTTGCGCGCCTGATTGAGGGCTTTATCCCACGTTACGCCCAGTTACAGATGGCATCCGCAGTGGCTCAGGCGCTGGATGGTGGCAAGGTGCTGGTTGCCGAGGCGGGAACAGGTACCGGCAAGACCTTTGCCTATCTGGTGCCGGCACTGCTCTCTGGGCAGAAGATTATTGTCTCGACCGGGACTAAAAACCTGCAGGACCAGCTTTTTCAAAAAGATCTCCCATTGGTTAAAAAGGCGCTGGGTGTACCTGTTGAGGTGGCCCTGTTGAAGGGGCGGGCCAACTACCTCTGTCCCCATCGTCTTGATTTGGCGATGAATGGTGGACGATTTTCGAGCCGTAGCGAATCCCACGAAATTCAGGAGATTCGCCAGTGGTCTGGGACCACCCAGACGGGAGATATTGCTGAGTGCCATCAGGTCTCCGAGTCCTCAATGGTCTGGTCACGGGTCACCTCTACCGCCGATAACTGTCTTGGTGGAGACTGTGAATTTCTCTCTGACTGCTACCTCAATCACGCACGGCGCAGAGCCCAGGAGGCGGAGCTGGTGGTGGTCAACCATCATCTATTCTTTGCCGATCTATCTCTGCGTGATGAGGGGGTGGGTGAGCTACTACCGGCAGCCGACAGCTTTATCTTTGATGAGGCACACCAGCTTCCCGATGTGGCGGCCAACTTCTTCGGTATCACCATGAGCGGCAATCAACTGCTGGAGTTGGCCCGTGACACCATCGCCGAAGATATCAATGAGGCGGGTGAAGATCGTCGCCTCAGGGTGACAGCGGAACAGCTGGAGAAGGGGGTAAAAGATCTACGTCTGGCGCTGGGTGAATCGATGCGTCGAGCCCCCTGGAGTGAAGTGGCTGACGACAAAAAGGTGATTGCCGCGATTGAGCAGATCGGCGAAGAGCTCGACTCTCTACAGGATGCGCTGGAGCCACAGGCAGACCGTGGCAAGGGGCTCGCCTCCTGCTTGAGTCGCTGCAGTGAATTTAGAACACGCCTGGAGGTTTTGACCCGAAATCCTCCGGAAGATCATATTCACTGGTTTGAGACCCACACTCGCAGCTTTACCCTCAATCTCACG
>JAPHSO010000118.1 GCA_026193675.1 Gammaproteobacteria bacterium
TAAGCTCCGGCATAGTAAACTGGAAAACAAGGGACTTAAGGGTATTAACCAGGCACTGGCCTCGGAACTTAACGCTAAAGAAACCTTTTTGGTGGGTGAATCACCGGTCATGAAGCAGCTCTATTCGATGGTCAAAAAAGTGGCAGTCACCGATGCGGATGTGCTGATCCTGGGTGAGAATGGTACTGGCAAAGAGGTCATTGCAAGGGAGATTCATCGTCATTCGCCCAGAATGAACGAGATCATGGTCCATGTGGATATGGGTGCCATCAGTGAGAGCCTGTTTGAGAGTGAGCTATTTGGACATGTTAAAGGGAGCTTCACGGGAGCCAATCAAGATCGAGCAGGACTATTTCAGACCGCAAATGGCGGAACCCTGTTTCTGGATGAGGTGGCAGATCTGCCTCTAGATATGCAGGTCAAACTTCTGCGAGCTATCCAGGAGAAGAGTATTCGTCCTGTTGGTGCCTCAAAAGAGATTCCGATCGATATTCGAATACTCAGTGCGACTCATCAGGACTTAACTACACTGGTCAAGGAGGGGGCATTCAGAGAAGATCTATTCTTCCGCATCAATGTCATTGAACTGCCGATCCCCTCTCTGCGTGATCACCCAGACGATATACCGCTTCTCGTCAACCATATTACTGCACGTATTTGTAACAGTATGGGACTGCCAATTCATAACATCACAACAGAGGCGTTGGCACTGTTGTGCAATCACCCGTTCCCTGGAAATGTTCGTGAACTGGAGAATATTCTTGAAAGGGCAATCACCTTGTCTGAAGACAACACCATCACCATTGATGACTTGCGTCTAACCCAATCAAAATTGAGCAGCAGACCAACAACAGAGAATTCTCTCCTACCTGAAGAGATAGGACTGGAAAATTACCTGACAGATATCGAGAAGAGAATTCTTTCTGAAAGCCTTGAGAAAAATCGCTTCAATAAAACCGCCACAGCCAAAGCACTCAAAATCTCATTTCGCTCTTTAAGGTATCGACTACAAAGATTGGGAATCGAGTAGCTGTTCCAAACCTTTAGACAATAAAAAAGGCCACCCGAAGGTGGCCTCTCAAAAGGGTTCTGCCCACTTTTATACAAAAAAAGCCACCCGAAGGTGGCTTTTAAGAGTTAATCGTATAACTCTATGGAGCTATTTTACGACACTCAGGTGGTAGCAGATCCATATCATTAGTATCAGTGTTTGGAGCGGAGCAATCCCAAACTACTGTGCCACTAACATAGGTAGGTGTATAAACAAGAGTTTCAGCTGAAATTTCGTCAAGACGATTGTCAGTAGCTAAAGTAATTGTGATTTCTCCAGTAGTATTATCAATTGTGATACTGCCAGGTGCAGAGTTAACGAAGTCATTGTTAAGAGCTACAGCATCCAAATCTTCCTGATATAGCGTGCTAAATGTCTGAGCATGTGCCCCAGTTGTGGAGTCTGCGGTAGCAGCCTCCTGAATATCAGCAGCCATCTGTGAACGAACACCATCAGCAGAAACCAAAACAGTAGCAATACGTGACTTAACCATATAGGTGGTGTAGGCAGGCAGTGCGACTGATGCCAGAATACCGATAATCGCAACAACGATCATCAGTTCGATTAGGGTAAAACCTTGTTGAACCTTTTGCATAATATCTCTCCGAAAAATTTAGTGATAAATGTATTTCTACACCTCTAGCTAAGTGCAGGAAGGGTGCCAACTTTGAAGAATGGCTTCAGACGACATTTTTTCTCCACAAACGGTCCAAATCGACCCGATAGAACCATCATCAGGTGACAAAATTTGTCACATCTAGACATTTTTGAGACTTAAAACATCCTGCATATCGTACAGACCGCTCGATTTACTCACCATCCACACCGCTGCGCGTACCGCCCCTTTGGCAAAGGTCATTCGGCTGGAGGCTTTATGGGTGATCTCGACGCGCTCGCCCAGACCGGCAAACATTACGGTGTGTTCACCAACAATGTCCCCTGCACGGATGGTCTCAAAGCCGATGGTACGCGGCTTACGCTCCCCTGTATTACCCTCACGGCCATAGACGGCACACTCTTTAAGGTCACGATCGAGGGTCTTGGCGATCACCTCTCCCATTCCAAGGGCGGTACCAGATGGGGCATCTACTTTGTGGCGATGATGGGCTTCTATAATCTCGATATCGACCTCATCACCCAGCACCTTGGCCGCAATCTCAAGTAGTTTGAAGGTGAGGTTAACCCCCACACTCATGTTGGGGGCGAAAACCACCGAAATATGCTCTGCACTGTCGGCGATCTTCTGCTTCTGTTGGTCAGAAAAGCCGGTTGTGCCGATGACGATCGATTTGCCATGCTCGCGACAGATGTCGAGATGGGCCACTGTCGCATCGGGCATTGTAAAATCGATCAACACATCAAACTGATCGGCCATACACTCCAGATTATCTGTAATCTGCACCCCTAGATTGCCGACGCCCGCCATCTCACCGGCATCACTCCCGACCAGAGTGCTTCCAGGCAGTACTGTTGCAGCTCCCAGACAGACACCCTCTGCCTCGTGGATTGCCTCAATAATTACCCGGCCCATACGGCCGCTTGCACCAGTTACACCAATTCGAATCATCACTTCACCTATCTATATAGATATTAATTTGGTTCCATCATACAAAAAAGCCAGAGGCGCTTAAACGGCCTCCCTCTGGCTATGTTTGATGTCAATTTATTGAGTAGTTACGACTTCATATCCTCAAAAAACTGCTTAACACCATCCAACCAGGATGAGTGCTTAGGGCTATGCTTCTCGCCACCGGCGCTACCACCCGTCGCCTCCTCAAACTGACGCAGAATATCTTTCTGCTCATCACTCAGGTTGACCGGGGTCTCAATAGAGATACGGCAAAGCAGATCGCCTGTATGACCACTACGTACCGATTTAACGCCCTTGTTGCGCATTCTGAAGAGCTTGCCGCTCTGACTCTCAGCCGGAACTTTCAGCTTGAGTTTGCCGGTCAAAGTGGGAACTTCAAGCTCTCCTCCCAGTGCCGCAGTCACAAATGAGATGGGCACCTCACAGTAGAGATCATTACCATCACGCTCAAAGATGGGATGCTCTTTGACGTAGATCTGTACAAATAGGTCGCCCGAAGGACCACCATTAGCCCCCGCTTCCCCCTCTCCTGAGAGACGGATACGATCGCCATTATCGACACCTGCAGGAACCTTCACTGACAGTGTCTTTTGCTTCTCTACACGGCCATGTCCATGACACTTGTTGCATGGCTCTTTGATCTCCTTACCACGCCCATGACAGACCGGGCAGGTCTGCTGCATGGTAAAGAAACCCTGCTGCATACGTACCTGACCCTGGCCATGACAGGTGCTACAGGTGGTTGGAGATGTCCCTTTCTTGGCACCAGAACCACCACACTCATCACACTGCACCTGGGTAGGGACACGAATTTTGACCGTGGTACCGGCCACCGCATCCTCAAGACTCAGCTCAAGGTTATAACGGAGATCAGAACCACGCTGAACACGGGATGCACCTGCACGTCCGCGGCCACCACCACCTCCAAACATGTCGCCAAAGACATCCCCAAAGATATCGTTGAAGTTGCCACCACCACCGCCGCCGCCAAATCCGGCAGATTGATCAACACCGGCATGGCCAAATTGATCATAAGCGGCTCGCTTCTGTGCGTCAGAGAGAATCTCGTAGGCCTCTTTGGCCTCCTTGAATTTCACTTCAGACTCATCTTTGTTCTCTTGATTTCGATCAGGGTGATGCTTCATCGCCAGCTTTTTAAAGGCCTTTTTCAGCTCTTTCTCAGTGGCGTTCTTCTGTACCCCTAGAATTTCATAGTAGTCGCGTTTTGACATATTTTTACGTTGTTTTTTCTATTTCCAGAAACGGCAACAGGCGGGATAAATCCCGCCTGTTATTTTCTACATCAGCAGTGATGTCTACTTCTTGTCATCAACCTCTTCAAACTCAGCATCAACCACATCATCAGCATCGTCAGTTGAACCGGTAGTTCCGGCAGCTGCCGCAGCGGCTGCGGCTGAAGCAGGATCAATTCCGGCATCACCACTATTCTTGGCATAGAGCTTCTCAGCCATCTTGGCAGAGGCATCGGTCAGCGCTTTGGTCTTGGCTTCGATATCGTCCTTATCATCTCCTTTAATCGCCTCTTCCAGAGCTGCACTGGCAGTCTCAATCGCCTCTTTTTCATCCGCATCAATGTCATCACCAATCTCTTCCAGTGACTTTTTCACGGAGTGAACCATGGTATCGGCGGTATTACGTGCAGTGACCAGTTCGTGGAACTTTTTATCATCCTCAGCATGTGCCTCAGCATCTTTCACCATTTGCTCGACCTCTTCATCCGAAAGTCCAGATGATGCCTTGATAATAATGTTCTGCTCCTTACCGGTGCCCTTGTCCTTCGCAGAGACATTGAGGATACCATTGGCATCGATATCCAGAGTCACCTCAATTTGAGGCATACCCCTTGGCGCAGGTGGGATATCGGTCAGGTCAAAACGGCCCAGCGATTTATTCGCAGATGCCATCTCACGCTCACCCTGAAGTACATGTACCGTTACTGCGGTCTGATTGTCATCGGCTGTCGAGAAGACCTGATTCGCCTTGGTAGGGATTGTGGTGTTTTTCTCAATCAGCTTGGTCATCACACCACCCATGGTCTCGATACCGAGTGACAGTGGGGTAACATCCAGCAGAAGAACATCTTTTACATCACCACCAAGGACACCACCCTGGATTGAAGCGCCCATCGCGACCGCCTAGATCGAAGAGCACACGTCTGA
>JAPHSO010000108.1 GCA_026193675.1 Gammaproteobacteria bacterium
AAGCTTCCAAAACCTCGAATCTCAATTCTTTCCCCATTGGCAAGTGACTGTGACATCTGTTCAATCACAGTTTTAACCGACAACTCAATATCTTTTGCCGGTAACTGCTCAAGCTTTTCAGCCAGTTTCTCTATCAGTTCTGATTTTGTCATTTCTTATTATTGATAAAAAGTGATGGGGTAACAATAAGTTACCCCAACTCACTAGTCAATCTTAGTTCTTCATCTGTTCTTTGATCAGATCCCCAAGGGTCGGGGTAACTGGAGCAGATTTATTGTAATCATCAACTGCAACCTTCTCATCATCATTGTCTTTCGCTTTGATGGAGAGGCTAATGCGGCGATTCTTACGGTCAACAGCGATAAACTTCGCTTCAACCGCTTCACCAACCTTCAGAACTGTAGAAGCATCTTCAACACGGTCACGTGAAAGCTCAGAAGCACGCAGATAACCTTCAACCTGGTCAGCTAGATCAATCACTGCACCACGCGCATCAACCTCGCGAACAGTACCGTTTACGATGGTGCCCTTCTGGTTCTCAGCAACATACATTGAGAATGGATCTTGATCCATCTGCTTGATACCAAGAGAGATACGCTCACGCTCAGGATCGATAGCCAGAATAACTGCCTCAAGCTCATCACCTTTGTTGAAGTTGCGAACATCCTCTTCACCACCTTCGTTCCAGGAGAGGTCAGAAAGGTGAATCAGGCCGTCAATGCCGCCATCAAGACCAATGAAGATACCGAAATCGGTAATCGACTTGATGTTTCCGCTAACTTTGTCGCCCTTCTTGTGAGTTGCTGCAAACTCTTCCCATGGGTTAACGATGCACTGTTTCATACCAAGAGAGATACGACGACGCTCTGGATCGATATCGAGAACCACAACTTCAGTCTCAAGACCGACCTGTACAACCTTAGATGGGTGGATGTTCTTGTTGGTCCAATCCATCTCAGAGACGTGAACCAGACCTTCAACACCATCTTCAATCTCAACAAAGCAACCGTAATCGGTCAGGTTTGTTACGTGACCGAACAGGCGGGTACCCTCTGGGTAACGACGTGCGATATCTGCCCATGGATCTTCACCCATCTGCTTAAGACCAAGTGATACACGATTGCGCTCACGATCAAACTTAAGAATCTTAACTTCGATCTCGTCGCCAACATTAACCACTTCGCTAGGATGCTTAACACGCTTCCAGGCCATATCAGTGATGTGTAGCAGACCGTCAATACCACCAAGGTCAACAAACGCACCGTAGTCGGTGAGATTCTTAACAATACCGGTAACCACTTTGCCATCTTCAAGGCTTGCAAGAAGCTCATCACGCTCTTCGCTGTTCTCTGTTTCAACAACTGCGCGACGAGAAACAACAACGTTGTTACGTTTTTGGTCTAGCTTAATGAGTTTGAACTCGAGATCCTTACCTTCAAGGTAAGCGGTATCACGAACAGGACGTACATCAACCAGTGAACCTGGCAGGAATGCACGAACATCACCCAGCTCAACGGTGAATCCACCCTTGACCTTATCGATGATGCGACCGGTAACGATCTCTTCAGCTTCGTGAGCCTTCTCAAGGCGAATCCACATCTCTGCACGCTTCGCTTTTTCGCGTGACAGGCGGGTTGCGCCGAAACCATCTTCAACTGCCTCTAGTGAAACATCGACTTCATCGCCAACCTGGACTTCGATTTCACCAGCATCATTTAGAAACTGATCGGCAGGAATTACACCCTCAGACTTAAGGCCTGCATTAACAACCACGACTTCAGGACTGATAGATACAACTGTACCAGTCACGATAGATCCGGGTTTCATCTGGGTGTTTTTTATACTCTCTTCAAAGAGTTCAGAAAAGCTCTCGCTCATTATGTAGTTAACCAAAATTGTATTGCGCCACCGGTATTACCATTGCAGTAAAACTGATGGGTTAATGTAAATAAAAATGCAGAATTATCTTCTGCAACCAGTTTGTAGCGGATGCCTGTCCAGGCTAAGCCTGGACTTTTTCAACCATCTGTTGAAACACCTTTTCAATACTCATTGAGCTGGTATCTACAACTACAGCATCATCCGCCGGCTTGAGAGGTGAAGCGGCGCGATTACTATCTCGTTCATCACGCTCACGAATCTCCTCAGCAAGACTCGCCACGTTAACATATAACCCTTTTTCTTTCAACTGGTTATAACGCCTTTCAGCGCGAACCTCCGGTGAAGCGGTCAGGAAGAATTTTATGCGCGCATCGGGGAAAACGGTGGTTCCCATATCACGACCATCTGCAATCAGGCCGGGCTCTTCCGCAAAATCTCGTTGACGTTGTAGCAACGCCTCACGTACAGCAGGTAGCGCCGCCACAATAGAGGCGCGGTTACCGGCATCCTCGGTACGAATACCCTC
>JAPHSO010000253.1 GCA_026193675.1 Gammaproteobacteria bacterium
AAATACAGCCACAGCTGACTTTCTGAGCAAGGCTAAGATCCCAACACTCTATCGTGTACATGAATCACCCAAAGAGGCGAAACTGACCGCACTACGTGAGTTCCTCTCCGAGATTGGACTCAAACTCAATGGTGGTGACAAGCCAACGGCTAAGGATTATGGCGTTCTGCTGGAACAGGTGCGGGATCGTGAAGATTTCCACCTGATTCAAACTGTTATGTTGCGTAGCATGTCACAGGCGACCTACACACCTGAAAATCATGGACACTTCGGTCTCGCCTTTGATGCCTATGCTCACTTCACCTCGCCCATTCGCCGTTATCCTGATCTGCTGGTGCACCGTGCAATCCGTCATCTGGTGACCGGCCATGAAGCGATCACCTTTAAATATGGTGTTCAGGAGATGGTACAGCTTGGTGAACACTGCTCGATGACTGAGCGACGTGCTGATGAGGCGACCCGTGATACTGAGGACTGGCTCAAGTGTGAATATATGCTTGACCGTGTGGGTGAACAGTTCCATGGCGTCATCACCAGCGTAACCGGATTTGGTCTGTTTGTAGAGCTGACCGATATCTATGTTGAAGGTCTGGTTCACATCACCGAGTTGAAGAACGACTACTATCAATTTGATGCCAACAAGCATCGCCTGATTGGTGAGCGGACCAACAAAATCTATCGCCTCTCTGATCCTATCGATGTGCGGCTTGTGCGTGTCGATCTTGATGATAAGAAGATCGACTTTGCTCTGGTGCTTGATGAAGAGGAGAAGCCGAAGAAGAAAAAGTCGCGCAAAAAGCGTAAATAGCTTATTTGACCGCATCTGATATGGGGCGAACAACGGCATGAGTAACAGACAACTCATCTATGGGATTCATGCTGTTGAGGCGGCAATTCAGCGCGATGCCACAAAGGTGAAGTCGCTCTGGGTTGATCGTAAACGTCACGACAAGCGTCTGGAATCACTGGTTGAGGTGGCCTATGCCGCGCAGCTTCAGCCAACAACCTTAAATAAAGATGAGCTGACCAAAATGGCCGGCGTTGACCGTCATCAGGGTGTTGTTGCTGAGGTGATCATGCAGCAGGCGGGAAGTGAGTCGACGCTTGAGACGATTCTGACCGAACTGGAAGAGGCCCCCTTTTTGCTGGTGCTTGATGGTGTGCAGGATCCCCATAACCTGGGTGCATGTCTGCGCAGCGCTGAGGCGGCCGGCGTGCATGCTGTCATAGCCCCTAAAGACAAAGCCTGTGGCCTTACCGCCACAGTGCGGAAGGTCTCCAGTGGGGCCAGTGAGCAGATCCCATTTATTCTGGTGACTAATCTGGCCCGAACTCTGCGGCAGTTGCAGGATAATGGCGTGTGGGTGGTCGGTACGGCGCTACATGATGATAGCCGTTCACTCTATGAGAGTGATTTGAAAGGTCCTTTGGCGCTGGTGTTGGGTGCAGAGGGTAAGGGGATTCGTCGTCTTACCGCAGAGACCTGCGATGGGCTAATCCATATCCCAATGGCCGGCACAGTCGAGAGCCTCAATGTCTCTGTGGCAACAGGGATCACTCTGTTTGAAGCGCTCCGCCAGAGAAACCTGCAAAGCTCCTGATCTCTCCTCTAGCAGTGTTGAAGATTTGTTCAAAATGCTCATTTACTAATATGTAAACTCCGCTTTTTCACAAATATTCGCCTTGCCAGAAAACACCTCAGTAACTTTGTAACAGTTCTATTTAACTGGATAATTTGCCACAAGAGGCAAAAGCACGTAAAATCCCGCGTCTTTCCGCATCAGGTCAATAGTTTAGGCTTGGTGTACTCCTTGCTCCAGCACATTTAGAGGTTGGGGCTAATTAAACCGTAAGGAGCAACAATGCAACATTACGAAATCGTGTTTCTGGTCCATCCTGATCAGAGCGAGCAGGTGCCTGCAATGGTTGAGCGCTATCGTTCAACAATCGAAAATGGTGGCGGCAGCGTTCACCGTTTTGAAGATTGGGGCCGCCGTCAGCTTGCCTATCCCATCAACAAAATTCACAAGGCTCACTATGTTCTGATGAACATCGAGTGTCCTATCGAAATCATGCGCGAGCTTGAGACCGGCTTCAAATTTAACGATGCCGTTATCCGTAACATGATCCTGAAAGTTAAGTGTCCTGTCAGCGAGCAATCTCCTATGGCTAAAGCCAAAGAGGAAGAGAGCAAGCGTGAAGAGCGTGCTCCACGTAGAGATTACGAAGAGCGTAAACCTCGTGAAGAGGCGCCTGCTCCTGCCGCTGAAGCAGCAGATGAGCCAGCCGCAGAAGAGAGCGCTGCTGAATAAGCCGCCTTTTCTGAACTTAAATTAAAGAATTTTAGGAGTTACCAATGGCACGTTTTTTTAGACGTAGAAAGTTTTGTAAGTTTACTGCAGAAGGGATCACCGATATCGATTACAAGGATCTCAACATGCTGAGAAACTATGTATCTGAGTCGGGCAAGATTGTCCCAAGCCGTATTACCGGTACTAAGGCTAAGTATCAGCGTCAGCTGACGACTGCGATTAAGCGCGCTCGTTTCCTGGCACTTCTGCCTTATTCAGACGCACATCGTAAGTAATATTTGCGTATTTGCGGAAACCTTGTCGATAGCGAGATAGATTTACAGTTGTGAAGTTTCTGGCAGCTTATATTTTGAGAGGCCAGAAAGAGGCGGTCATTGTGACCGCCATTTCTGCACTGCTCTCGCTGATATTTTTTCCGCTCAGTTATATTAGCGCCGCTGCGGTGGGTCTTGTGACCCTCCATGTTGGCGCCAGGCAGGGGTTGGCTATTGCAGCCATCTCTGCAGCAGTAATGGCAGTGTTGGGCTTTTTTCTGGTGGGGAGTTACCTACCGGCAATGGCCTACCTGCTACTACTCTGGTTACCGCTGTGGTGGATTGCCGGCAGATTACGTAGAGATCGAGTTTTATCTCTTAGTCTGCTGCAATCAGCAGCGTTTGGGGTCTTGATGATCGCTGGATTTTATCTGGTGCTTGAAGACCCTACGGCCTGGTGGCGAATTGTGTTGGATGAATCTTTCCGCATCATCTTTCAGGATGTGAGTGAGATAAACGACACCGAGCTCAATCAAGTGGTTGAGCAGATTGCTAAGCTGATGACCGGTATGATGGCGGTTGCCTTTTTGGTTCATCTTCTGGGGAGCCTATTTCTCGCCCGTTGGTGGCAGGCAGCGCTGCATAATCCGGGTGGGTTTGGCAGAGAGTTTCGCGATGTTCGACTGGGTAGGGTAGTTGCAGGGATCACTCTGGGTCTGCTGATTGTCTCTCTTATAATGGGAGGAACAGTATTAACAGATCTGTTGCTGGTGATGGGCTTGCTGTTTATGTTGCAGGGCATCGCTCTGGTGCATGGTCTGGTTCATAACCTGAAGGCGCATCAGGGTTGGCTGATAGGACAGTATGTCCTGTTAACTGTTGCGATGCCGCAGACGGTGATGACTCTGGCCCTGGCGGGACTGGTAGATAATTGGTTTAACTTTAGAGGTTTTTGGCCTTTAAAGAATTCGGTAAACGGTTCTGATAAAGATCAGGATTAAAGATTGAAGGTTTTGTAGCCAAGTTGGCTGCAACAAGAATTTAAGTGAATGGGGTAGTGAGATGAATATCATTCTTCTAGAGAAGGTACGTAACCTGGGTAACCTGGGTGAGCAGGTCAAGGTAAAGTCGGGTTATGGTCGTAATTTCCTGATTCCTGGTGGTAAGGCGGTAATGGCTACCAAGGATAATGTTGAGAAATTTGAGGCACGTCGTGCTGAACTCGAGGCGAAAGCTGCAGAGAAGCTGGCAGCAGCAGAAGCCCGTGCAGCCAAGTTGGCTGAGCTGGATGGTGTGACTATCACCATGCGCGCTAGTGACGAAGGTAAGCTCTTCGGCTCTGTTGCAGCTCTCGATGTGGTTGATGCAATCAACGCTATCGGTGGTGAAGTTGAGAAGCGTGAGGTGATCATGCCTGAAGGTCATATTCGCCAAATCGGTGATTATGAGCTGACAATTCAGTGCCATAGTGACGTAAATCAGCCATTTAAGCTGACTATCGCTGCAGAGTAATCTGACTTGGCGGCGGTTCAGAAAGCTATCTGAACAGCCGCTTTTTTAGATTGATAAAAATAGCGTGGCACTTAATGGTGCCACGCTATTTTTTTGCCTGTGATTTAGTATCAAAACTGATAATATTTCAGAAATTTTGCATTAGCCTGGAACTGACAAAATATCGTGAACCACCCCCCCGATTTTTCTAACACTACTGAGTCACTCAAAGTACCGCCCAATTCGATTGAGGCGGAGCAGTCGGTGTTGGGTGGACTGATGCTCGATAATGAGGCGTGGGATGCTGTTGGCGATATGGTTACCGATAGTGATTTCTATCGTCGCGACCACCGCCTCATTTTTCAGACAATTGCCAAGATGATGGAAAATGGGCTCTCATGTGATGCGGTCACTATCGCTGAGCGTCTGGATAAGAGTGGGATGCTCGATGAAGCGGGTGGGGTTAGCTATCTGGGAGAGCTGGTTTCAGCAATTCCAAGTGTTGCCAATATCAAGGCCTACGCTGAAATCGTGCGGGAGCGCGCAGTCTCCAGAAATCTAATCAAGGTTGCCAATGAGATTGCCGATAGCGCCTTTATGCCAGAAGGGCGCACAGTTGAGGAGTTACTTGATTCAGCTGAGAAGAAGGTTTTTGAGCTGGCAGAAAATGGCACACGCCATCGAGCCGGTTTTGAACCGATTAAAGATCTACTGCTAAAAGCTGTTGAGCGTATTGAGACGGTATTTGCCAGTGATAGTGTGATTACCGGTGTTACAACCGGGATGGATCGCTTTGATGAGGAGACCTCAGGTCTGCAGAACTCAGATCTGATTATCATTGCCGGTCGTCCATCAATGGGTAAGACCAGTTTCGCGATGAACATTGCTGAGAACTCAGCGATTAAGGTGCAGTGTCCTGTTGCGGTGTTCTCGTTGGAGATGCCGGGTGATCAGCTGGCCATGCGGATGATCGCCTCATTGGGGCGCATTAATCTGAAGAGTCTGCGTACAGGTGACCTCACCGATGATGACTGGCCCAGAATCACCTCGGCGATGGGTATTCTTTCTGAATCCCCCATCTATGTTGACTATACGCCAGGTCTTACACCAACTGAGCTGCGGGCCAAGGCGCGTCGCCTGAAGCGTGAAAATGGGCTGGGAATGATTATTATCGACTACCTGCAGTTGATGGAGTCGGGCAGTGGTGGACAGGGTGATAACCGTGCGAATGAACTTTCAACCATCTCACGTTCACTAAAATCGCTGGCGATGGAGCTGCAGGTTCCGGTTATTGCGCTCTCACAGCTCAACCGTTCACTAGAGCAGCGTCCCAACAAGCGCCCTGTTATGTCTGACCTGCGTGAATCGGGAGCGATTGAGCAGGATGCCGACCTCATTGTCTTCATCTATCGTGATGAGGTTTATTACAAAGAGGAGTCACAGGATAAAGGGGTGGCTGAGATCATCATCGCCAAGCAGAGAAATGGTCCAATCGGTTCGGTGCGGATGGCATTTCTCAATGAATATACCCGTTTTGAGAATCTGGCTCCCGATATGTATGGTGATGGAGGATACGACTAGATGGCAGGAGGCTGTCGAGCCCAGCTCTCTATTGATCTGGAGGCGTTAAGGCATAACTTCCAGCAGGTACGTCAGGCGGCACCTGCGAGCAAAATCATGGCGGCAGTTAAGGCCAACGGATATGGTCATGGGATGGTGAAGGTGGCTCAGGCTTTGACTGAAGCAGATGCCTTTGCTGTTGCTACCGTTGCTGAAGCGCTCACCCTGAAGCGGGCAAAAATCTCACAACCTATTGTTATTCTTGAAGGATTTCTTGACCTTGAAGAGCTGAATCTTGCCGTTGAAGAGGGCTTCATCTGCGTAATCCATAGCCCCTATCAGCTGGAGCTTATGGAAAACAAGCTACAGGGAGAGCTCAAGGTTTGGGTCAAAATCGATAGTGGGATGCATCGTCTCGGCTTTCCTCTGAGCCGGGTCGAAAGTGTCAACTCCCGTCTGGCTAAAATGGAAAATGTGGAGCTGATCGGTTGGATGAGTCATTTTTCTGACGCGGATGATCTCAATAATCCAAAGACCGACCGGCAGATTGACGATTTTAGCCGTGCCACAGCTGGCCTGAAGGGGGAGCGCTCTCTAGCCAATTCGGGGGGAATTCTCGGTTGGCCCGATTCCCATCTGGATTGGGTACGTCCAGGTATCATGCTCTATGGCTCATCCCCCTTTGCAAACAAGAGTGCTGAAGAGCTTGGATTGAGGCCGGTGATGCATTTTACGGCTAAAATAATCACCGTTAACCGATGCCAACAGGGCGATAGCGTCGGTTACGGTAGTAGCTGGCAATGCCCAGAGGATATGGCTGTAGGGGTGGTTTCAGTCGGTTACGGTGATGGTTATCCGCGCCATGCAGCCTTTGGAACTCCTCTTCTGGTTAATGGGGGCGAATACCCCCTGATTGGGCGGGTTTCGATGGACATGGTGACCATCGATCTACGTTCAAATCCCGATCTTAAAACAGGCGATGAGGTTGTCTTGTGGGGGGGTGGTCTGCCGGTTGATCGGATAGCCGCTAGTGCCACGACCATCTCATATGAACTGTTCTGTGGTGTCACACAACGGGTGGTAAGGAAATAACTGGCAAGAAAGTTGCTAATATATCTGTACGATAAAACTAAAGTTATTAACCAGTTGGGCGATACTAAGTGTAGGATAGTCTCAATATGTACAGATTTAGGGTAATTTAATTATGGGAATGATTGATAGTAGCCGTTCAGCTCTGCTTGCGTTTCAGCGAGCGTTGGCGACCACCTCCCATAACATCGCCAATGTGAATACCGAAGGCTATTCACGTCAGTCGGTTAGTCTGCAAACGGTCGGAAGTACCAATCCAACAGACCGTGCCGCCCCTGGTGGTGGTGTTGCAATCCACTCGGTGATCCGCTCATACGATAACCTGCTTGAAGAGAGTGTCCGTCAGGATAGCTCTGCTTTCAGTCGCACCGATGTATTTGGCAGTCTGGCAACAGATGTCGATACACTGTTTGCCAGTGGTGAGAGCAATATCTCAACACAGCTACAGACCTTCTTCTCAGCGTTGCAAGATGTCTCGAACGATCCAACCTCAAATGCGACACGACAGGCGATGCTTGGTGAGTCAGAGATGATGACCGCCCGTCTTCGTGAGATGGATGGCCGACTCAATGAGATTAACGACTTTTCAAACTCTCGTCTGTCACAGGTCGTTACTGAGATCAGCAGTTATGCACAGCAGATTGCCGATATTAACGCCAAGATTAAAGATAGTGGTGAAAATATCCCGAATGACCTACTCGATACCCGTGATCATCTGATCACTCAACTCTCTGAGAGGGTATCGGTTTCGACCACTGAGGCCGGTGACGGAACGAC
>JAPHSO010000232.1 GCA_026193675.1 Gammaproteobacteria bacterium
ACCCAGGTTAAGCTGCTGCGGGTATTACAGGAGCGCACCTTTGAGCGGGTCGGTAGTAATAAGACGCTGCAGGCCGATGTACGCATTATTGCGGCGACCCACCGTGAGCTAGAGAGCCACATCGAAGAGGGAACTTTCCGTGAAGATCTCTTTTTCAGGCTCAATGTTTTCCCCATAGAGATCCCTGCGCTACGTGAACGGGCGGAAGATTTACCTTTATTAATTAATGAGTTAGTGAACCGTCTGGTTCGTGATGGGCGTGATGGGGTGCAGTTGACTCAACCGGCGATGGATTCGCTAAAGCTCTACCAATGGCCCGGTAATGTTCGTGAACTGGCCAATCTGATGGAGCGTCTAACCATCATGTTCCCCAATGGTGTGGTTGATTACGGTGACCTGCCGCTCAAATTCCAGATGGAGGGGGTCGATCTGAGCCGGGAGCCTGAGATGCCAGAGGTGATCGCGGCCCCAGCTGTAGAGGGTGAAACGCCTGTGGAAACCTCTGATAGTCCAGCCTCTTCGGGGATACTGCCGGAAGAGGGTGTTGATCTGAAAGAGTATCTGGCCGACCTGGAGCAGGGCTATATTCAACAGGCACTTGAGCGGGCCGATGGGGTGGTCTCTCAGGCGGCAAAACTGCTCAATATTCGCCGCACCACACTGGTAGAAAAGATGAAAAAGTACGGCCTGCAACGGGCCGACTAGTTGAATGACCCGGATTCTGGTATTTGATACCTTAGTCAACATTATAAATTTTTAGGAACCACAAATTTAAGATGTTGAATGGATTAATTGATTTGTAGGCAATGGATTACTATACTTCCTGTACGTAATTCAGTACATGTTCGTTTTGGAGTATTTATGGAAGCTATTAGTTATACCGCTGCACGAGCAAATCTTGCCAATACAATGGAAAAGGTCTGCAATGATCACGCCCCAATAATCATAACGCGCAAAAGCGAGTCACCTGTAATTATGATGTCTCTTGAAGATTATGAGGCCATGGAGGAGACGACATACTTACTTCGTTCACCTACTAATGCGAGGTTGCTACTAGAGTCTATTGCAGAACTTGAAAAAGGAAATGGAGTAGAAAGAGAACTTACTGAATGAAGTTAATATTTTCATCAGTAGCCTGGGAAAATTATCTCTACTGGCAAAGTACAGATAAGAAAATAATTCAACGTATCAATAGTCTTATCAAGGAGATACAACGTTCGCCATATGAAGGTATTGGTAAGCCAGAACCTTTAAAACATGGGCTTGCTGGGTATTGGTCGCGCCGTATTAATGATGAGCATAGGATAGTATATAAATATAGGGATGATTCTATTCTGATTGCTCAGCTTCGTTATCATTACGGGAGCTAACCAACTAAAAAATAGGCACAGTTTATGCGTTGTCTGTTGTTGAATCGATTTAGGAGTCAACAACATGACGGTGGCGACCACGTCAAAAAACAGGCAGATAGGGGAGAGTCATCAACTTTCTGAACAACCGAACTGGGGGCAGATCTTTGCTGCAATCCCGGATGCGGTGATTGTGCTTGACTCCACGGGCGTTATTGCGAAGGCCAATAAAAGTGCTTTTGCTCTTTTAAATCATGAGCTTATCGATCACATCTGGTCGAAGGTGATTGCAGAGGTTTTCCAACCCGCACGTCTTGATGGCTCACCCCTTATGCTGCAGAGCGGCCAGGCGGTTTCGCTAATGACCGAGCCTCTTAAGAGCGGCTCCGGGCAGCTGATACTGGTTCGTGAACTGTCCGATAACGTCAAAAAAACAGCAACTCAACAACTACCAAATAACTCAGAAGCCCAACTATCACCCCAATCTCAAGGAGAGGTGGTCGCCAAAGCACCAAGTAGTCTGGCGCTGCTGAAACTTGCCGAACGTGTTGCCCAAAGTGAGGTGACAGTGATGATTACCGGTGAGAGTGGAACCGGTAAAGAGGTGATAGCCCGCTATATTCATGACCATTCACAACGTGCCAATAAAGCATTTATTGCGATCAACTGTGCGGCGATCCCCGAGACGATGCTTGAGGCGACCCTGTTTGGTTATGAGAAGGGGGCCTTTACCGGCGCAATGAAGTCCAAACCGGGCAAATTTGAACAGGCCAACGGCGGTACGCTGCTGCTGGATGAGATCTCAGAGATGGATCTGGGGCTGCAGGCCAAATTGCTGCGCGTTCTTCAGGAGCGAGAGGTGGAGCGGCTGGGTAGCACCAAAACCACACCACTTGATGTGCGCATCCTCGCCACCTCTAACCGCGATATGCGACAGCAGGTCGAAGAGGGCAAGTTTCGAGAAGACCTCTACTATCGATTAATCGTATTCCCGCTTCACCTGCAGCCACTTCGTGAACGGCCATTGGATATCGAACCGATGGCGAAGATCTCGCTTCAACGTGTTTCAGAGACCATGGGCAGGGAGATGGGGATTGGTCCCAAAACACTCTCTGCAGCAGCTATTAATAAGATAAATAGCTATCCGTGGCCAGGAAATATTCGCGAACTCGATAATGTGATGCAGCGGGCGGTGATTTTGTCATTGAATGAGACGATCGATGGGGAAGATATTCAGTTTGACGGCGAACTGCAGCAGCAACAGCAGCCCGTTGTCCCAGTTGAAGCGATCTCTGAAGGGCCCTCTGAAGAGCATGCTCAAGGTGAAGTCGCTCAGGGGGAGCTCAACCAGGACATGCAACAGCAGGAGTATCTGTTGATTCAAAAGGCGCTCTCTCTAGGAAGCCGCAGGGCGGCAGCTGAAAAGCTGGCCGTCAGCGAACGAACCCTGCGCTATAAGATTGCCAAATTGCGTGAGGCCGGTTATCAGATTGACTAGCCTCGTTACTCACAGCCTGACCAAAAGTTGGCGCGCTTCATGCTAAATCTTAATCAGGCGTTAAATTTTTGTCACTTCAGGTGAAGAACATGAACACAATCGATAGTAGTCAACTTCTCACACAGCTTCGGGCTGCATCCCTGCAGGCACAGGGGCTCAATACTCCTGAAATTGGTGTGGGTGCCGGTAATGGGATCGAGCAGAGTCCTGCCGCAAAAGGGGATTTTTCATCGATGCTGAGCAGATCGATTGATATGGTCAACAATATGGAGAAGAGCTCCAGTAATCTCGCCAGCGAATTTGAGATGGGTAATCCCAATGTCACCCTGCCAGAGGTGATGATTGCCAAGGCCAAGGCGGGCATCGCCTTCGAGGGGATGGTTCAGGTACGTAACAAGGTGGTGGAGTCTTATCAGGAGATCATGAGAATGCCGGTATAGCGGCATTATTGATCACCAATTCACCAATTATTGACTAAGCTAGATAGAACATAAAAGAGCACCAGAGTATGGAACTTGTAGAGAACGACAGTAACATCCCAATGCCTGTTAAGGGCTTTATGGAGCTTCCCATTGTCCGCCAGATGGCGCTGATGGTCAGTACCGCCGCCAGTATTGCTCTGGTTGCGGTGATTGTACTCTGGTCGATCAAGCCCGGTTTTGGTGTGCTTTATGCCAATATGGAGAGCCGTGAGGCCTCTGAGGTGATGACGGCGCTGCAGAACATGCAGGTGGCCTTCAAACTAGATGAAAATACCGGCGCACTGCTGGTTCCATCAAATCGGGTTCGTGAGATTCGTCTCAAGCTTGCCGGTGAGGGTTATCCTCGTAGCAGCGGTCGTGGACTCGATATTCTGAATGAAGACCCAAAATTCGGTACCAGCCAGTTTCTAGAAGTGACCCGCTATCAGCACGCCCTGGAGTCGGAGCTGGTTCAGTCGATCATGACCATCAGTAATGTTGAGAGCGCGCGTGTTCATCTGGCTCTTCCCAAACAGTCTGTATTCGTACGCAAGCGTCAAAAGGCGAGTGCATCAGTACTGCTTAATCTCTACGCGGGGCGCACCATTGATGAGTCTCAAGTGATGGCGATCAGCCATATGGTCGCCTCAAGCATTCCCAATCTGGAACCTGAACAGGTGACCATCATTAACGAGAAGGGACAGCTGCTGAGTAAGAAGAATAAAGGCACTCAAATGGGTATCAGCGAAGATCAGCAACGATATATCCGCTCGATTGAAGAGGGTTATATTGATCGTATTGTCGACCTGTTAACCCCAGTGGTGGGTTCAGATAAAGTTCGAGCTCAGGTGACCGCAGATGTTGATTTCACCGTCACTGAGTCGACAGTCGAAAGCTTTAATCCTGATCTGCCTGCACTTCGGAGTGAGCAGGTTTCAGAAGAGTCAAAGAGTACTTCAGGCGCCTCAGGTGTACCGGGCGCACTGGCCAATCAGCCTCCAGGGGCAGGTAGTGCGCCACAGATTGCCAATGGTGCCGGTGGCAGTGATGGTCAGCCGCTTAACAAGAGCAAACACTCAACCATGAACTATGAGCTGGATCGCACAATCAGCCATACTCGTAACCCAGTTGGGCAGGTTAAACGCCTATCGATTGCGGTAGTGCTGGATCACAAAATGGTGGCCGACGATGCAGGTAATGTGACTCGACAGGCTCGTACCCCGGAAGAGCTCAGCCAGATCACCTCACTGATAAGAGATGCTGTTGGCTACAGTCCTCAACGTGGAGACAGCGTGAATGTGATTAATACCCAATTTGAGATTGCTCCGGTTGAGAAGATAACCGCGGCCACCCTGGAGATTTGGGAAGAGAGCTGGTTTATGGATGCGGTGAAGATGGGACTGGGAGCTTTGATGGTTATTCTCTTCATCCTTATGGTGATTCGCCCCATGCTTAAGAATCTGTCAAGTGGAAGTGGTCAACAGACCATGTTACTTGCCGGTGGCGCAGAAGGGGGGGCGTCCCTTCCACCAGCAACAGAAACGAGAATGAGTGATGAAGGTGAGTTGATTCATATTCCTCAGGCGGGGGCCTATGAGGAGAACCTGAAGATGGTGAGTAAGGTTGTTCAGGATGATCCTGCGCTGGTTGCACAGGTTGTCAGAAGCTGGCTTGAAGAGTAATAGAGAACTAATTAGAGATTATTGAGTAAAAACCCATGGCAGAAGCAAAAAAGCTATCAGGTCCACAGCGCGCAGCGATTCTCATGATGAGTCTGGGGGATGATGGCGCCTCGAAGATTATGAAAAATCTTGAGCCGAAAGAGGTTCAGTCTGTAGGTGAGGCGATGGCATCACTCAATAACGTTAATCGTGATGAAGTCTCAATCGTTGTGAGTGATTTTGCCCAAACTCTGGGAACACAAACCTCGCTTGGAAGTAGCAGTGAAGAGTATCTGCGTACCGTATTGAAAAAGGCGCTGGGTGAAGATAAGGCTGAAAACCTGATCGATCGTATTCTGCTGGGTCGGTCATCAAGAGGCCTGGAGGCGATGAAGTGGATGGAGCCACGAGCCATTGCTGACTTCCTGCGTCAGGAACATCCTCAAATCGTTGCCATCGTGCTCTCCTATCTTGAGGCCGATCAAGCCGCTGAGGTGTTGGCGTTAATGCCTGAAAACACCCGAGCTGATCTGGTGATGCGTATCGCCAGTCTTGACGGAATTCAGCCCAATGCGTTGGCTGAACTTGACGATATTCTTGAGAAGCAGTTTGAAGGTGCCAGTTCACAATATCGCTCATCAACGGTTGGTGGACACAAAACCGCAGCCGGCATTATGAACGTGCTTGATGCTGCAATTAGTGCCGATGTGATGGAGAACCTCAAGAATGTTGATGAGGATCTTGGTAACAACATTGAAGAGCTGATGTTCGTCTTCGAGAACCTGATCGATGTTGATGACCGTGGTGTTCAGAGCATTCTGCGTGAAGTTTCATCCGAGACCCTGATTATGGCCCTCAAAGGTGCCGATGAAGATCTTAAAGAGAAGATCTTCAAGAATATGTCCAAGCGTGCATCTGAGATGCTGCGTGACGATCTAGAGGCGAGAGGCCCTGTGAAGTTGAGCGACGTGGAGAGTGCACAGAAAGAGATTCTGGGTGTTGCACGTCGTATGGCAGATGCCGGCGAAATTTCACTAGGCGGTGCGGGTGCGGAAGAGTATGTCTAGTCTGATTACAGAATCAGTGACTGAGGTGGCGGGTTGGGATCTGCCGGTTATTGGAGGCAAGCTAAAGCATCAACCCCCCTCAGCACAAGAGTTAGAAAAGATCCGTCAGCAGGCACACAATGATGGTTTTGCTGAGGGAAAAAAGGCGGGGCTGCTGGCAGGCCAGGCCGATATTGCACAACAGGTCGGTCATCTTGAGAAGCTACTCCATAATTTGCAGAGCCCGCTGGAGGATCTTGATGAGCAGCTGAGTCATGAGGTTGCTGAACTCTCAATTGCCATCGCGAGACAGATTATTCGCAGAGAGCTGCGTCAGGACCATGGCCAGATAATCGCTATCGCCCGTGATGCGCTGGCCCAGCTTCCCAGTGGTGTACAGAAGATTCGTATCACCCTCCATCCAGAAGATGCACAATTGATTCGTGCACATCTTTTAGAGGGTGGAGATCAGGAGTACCAAATCATTGAGAGTGGTGCAGTTCAGCGTGGTGGTTGCATCGTTGAGACAGCGGATTCGCGTGTTGATGCCTCGGTTGAAAAACAGATCAATAGTGTAATTTCCGTACTCTTTGGTGAAGAGCGCCAGAGTGATCCAGATGCTCTAGAGGCTGATATAGAAGATGGTGACGAGAGTGGAACAGAATCAGAGTCGCCTTCAGAGGATTAATCATCGCCTTAAGGCTGCAGAGTCTCGAAGTGGTGAAGTCATTCCATTTCAGGTCGAGGGGCGGCTAGTCCGTATGGTCGGCCTCACTCTTGAGGCGGTGGGGGTTCAAGCCCCTATCGGTTCGAGATGTCTTATTAAAAGTCCCAACAGTCCCCCCATTGAATCAGAGGTTGTCGGCTTCTCTGAGGATCGGGTATTCCTGATGCCAACCGGTTCAACTCAAGGGATCAGTCCTGAGTCACGTGTCATTCCCACCGGAAAAGTCTATGAGGCCCCTGTTGGCGATCATCTGCTGGGACGGGTTATTGATGGCGCCGGCAATCCGCTGGATGGCAAGGGGCCGCTGGTGGTCGATGAGCTACGTCCATTGATTGGTAAAACGGTCAATCCAATGGAGCGTGCCCCCATTAAGCAGCCCCTTGACGTTGGGGTTAGAGCAATCAATACCATGCTTACTGTCGGACGCGGACAGCGTATGGGTCTATTCGCAGGAAGTGGTGTCGGTAAGAGTGTGCTGCTCGGGATGATGACCAAATATACCACCGCCGATATTATTGTGGTTGGCCTGATCGGTGAGCGTGGTCGAGAGGTAAAAGAATTTATAGATCAAATACTTGGCGCTGAAGGTCTGGCCCGTTCCGTCGTTGTGGCAACACCTGCAGACAACACCCCGGTGATGCGACTGCATGGCGCCTCAATGGCGACAACGATTGCCGAGTACTATCGTGACCAGGGTAAAAACGTGCTGTTGTTGATGGATTCACTGACCCGTTATGCCCAGGCACAACGTGAGTTGGCACTGGCAATCGGCGAACCTCCTGCAACCAAAGGTTATCCCGCATCGGTCTTCGCAAAGATTCCGCAGCTGGTAGAGCGGGCCGGTAATGGCACTGAGGGTGGCGGTTCAATCACCGCCTTCTATACCGTTTTGACTGAGGGTGATGATCCTCAGGATCCGGTTGCCGATTCAGCCCGTGCAATTCTCGATGGTCATGTGGTGTTATCACGTCGCCTGGTTGAGATGGGGCACTTCCCAGCTATCGATATAGAGGCCTCAATCAGTCGAGCAATGCCCCAAATTACCGATCAGGAGCATCAACTCACGGCGCGTCGATTGAAGCGTATCTACTCAACCTATGAGAAGAGCAGGGATTTGATCAGCGTCGGTGCCTACAACCGAGGTTCCGATCCCGCCATTGATGAGGCGATCAATATGTATGCGCCAATATCTCACTTCCTGCAGCAACCGATGGAACAGAAGGTGACCTTTAGTGAGGGAATGACCTCGCTAAAGAGTCTGATGACCCAGACTGATCATTTGCCAGAGGTGGCCCCTGACAGTGGACAACCTGAACAGTGAATGAGGTGAAATAGATAAGTCATGCCCCGCAAATCGAAACGAATGCAGTCGATTCTTGAGCTGGCTAAGCATGATGAGCAGGCGGCGATAGAGGCGTTGGGAGAGAGTAATCGTATTGTTGAGGCCCACATTAAACAGCTTGAGGAGTTAAAGCTTTATCGTGATGAATACCGACAGCAGATGTTGCAGGAGGGTGAGGCCGGTTTTAGTGCTGGCAAGTTGCAACAGTTTCATCAGTTCTTGCTCAAGCTTGATGAGATCATTGTGCAGCAGGGACAACAGATTGTCGTGAGTGAACAGATTCGTGAACAGAAACGGGTGGCATGGTTAGAGAGCAGAACTCGAACCAATTCACTCGATAAGGTGGCTCAGCGCTACCGGGAGACCGAGAACGAAGAGGATCAGCGTAGAGACCAGAAAGAGAGCGATGAGGTCGCACAACAGCGACGCTAATTTTGTCGTTGATTTGGAGCTGAATATGAATCTGGCACTCAGTTTGCATTGATGTCTGTATTGGATGAGCCAAGTTGGATCAATTCCGGTGCGGTGAGATCGAGAAGAGAGACAGACAGTCAGATTAAGCTGAGGTAGTCGATAGGATAATGGCCGTCCGTTTGGGCCGGCAGAGGTAATTGGAGATGGTTATGCAGAGTGCGAGTGTTTTATTAGATTCACCAGCAGTGGCGAGCAAATCACAGCAGCCGATTGGTGAGGGATCTTCCGCGGGTGGTGGGCTGTTTGATAGCGAACTCAAACAGCAGCAACGGCAGATTGAGGGCAAGACTAAAGTCAATGCGAAACCCGCTTCAGATAGCGCTGCAAATCATGATGGAGACAGCCGCAAAAGCACCGCAAACAGCACCCAGGAAGAGGTTTCGGAAAGTCATGTTCATCATGGAAAAGATGAATCTTCTGATGCTGAAAAGGTCGAAATGAAGGGGGAAACGGCTGAGAGTGATACCACTCCAGAGGATGAATCGAACAATAATGTTGTGACCACTGATGATGCTGCAGGGCAACCTGATAGCCCAACGGTGATGATGTCCGAAGCTGAGGTTATTTCTGTGGCGGCCTCTGTTGAGCATGAACAGATCGCGTTAAAAGATACGCCATCCAATGATGCTGAGATGAGTCAAAAGAGTGAGCCGACAGTGGCCATTGATTCAGAATTGGTAAAGTCATCGGAGAGCGAGCCGGGTGCCGATAGCGGCAATAAGTTGCCGGTTGATGAGCTCCATAGCGGCAAAGGGGAAAAGGTTGTAGCTGCCATAGATTCTGAGCTGGTTGGAAAAGTTGCCGGGAAAGCGGATAACAAGCAGGGGGTAGAGCATTCTGCCGAGAGTGCTAAATCGAATCCAGATCTGACTCAATCTACCATCGAATCTGAAATTTCAGCTCAAAGCGAGATTGAAAAGAGCGGAATCGATAGTGAGCTTAAAGGGGTGGCTAAAGGGGATGCGCCCATTCAGCCGAGTACCGATGCCAAACCTACTGGTGAGACGGAATCTAGCCCTGAGCAGAATCGACAACAGGTCGCTAACAATAGCGCGACCGAGCAAAGCGGAATGGCGGAAGAGTTACCACAGGTGGTTGCAGCACCTTCGCTGAAGGGGATTAGCCCTGCGCAGGGTACTCCTGTAGCTACCACAAATAGTGTGGCAGATGCGGTTGGCTCCTCATCTACAAATCGCGCAGATGCATTGGGGGCCGGTAACTCGACATCCAGCCAATCAAATGCCAACTCGAATCCAAATTCAAACTCAGATTCGATGGCGGGCCGTCAAAACTTTACTCAGGTTGGCACTACAGCGGTTGCTGTTGAAGGTGAGGCGAAAGAGCCTGTAGATAAGATGGCAGCATTTCTGGCTAGTTTAAAGTCGGTGACCAAAGAGGGTGGCAAAGGTGCGGAAGTTGCGACTCCATCTCAGGCTGGCGTAAAAGCTCAACCGGTGACTCAGATGGTCTCCAGTCTCACCTCACTCACAGCTCTCTCAACCAGTCCAACTCAGGCAACCGCACCGATGAGCCCAACGGGTGCTGTTGCCACATCCAACGCCACCCCTGCCCTGATGACTATCGCAACCTCAATACGTCAGCAGGGGTGGGACAGAGCGATGGGGGAGCGTCTGGTATTTATGGCGCGTAATGGGTTGCAGGAGGCGAAGATTGAGGTCAATCCACGACAAATGGGACCAATTGAAATTAAGGTGAGTGTCAATCCTGAGCAGCAGGCCAGTGTCAGCTTTTTAACCACAAATAGTGCGGCACGCGAGACGATTGATGCGGCCATGCCCCGTCTAAGAGAGATGTTTGATGAAGCTGGACTCAATCTGGCTGAGTCGGAGGTTTCGCAGAGAGATGAACGTCAAAGTGGCAGTAGTGAGTCTGATGATGAGCGCTCGGCTACAGATACGGTTGCCGGTGGTGTAGAGGAGGATTTAGATACTTTAACTTCGGCGCAGGTCGGTTATGTCCGACCCGCAGGACTCGATCTGTTCGCTTAAAGATCAGTATGGGGATAATAGCGATTAAAGGGGGCAGATTTGCCCCCTTTTTTGTGGCAAACTTGTTTAACTCATTAATATAAAGCCCAATAATAAATTTAACTATCTATGTACGAAGCCAATGGTCAGCAGAGTCGTGATGAACTGGTCACCCAACATGCTGGACTCGTTAAAAAGATCGCCTATCACATGATCGCACGCCTGCCGGCGAGCGTTCAGGTCGATGATCTGATCCAGGCCGGCATGATGGGACTTTTAGATGCCGCTTCTCACTACGATGCCTCTCAAGGGGCCGCCTTTGAGACCTATGCCTCCATTCGGGTTCGTGGGTCGATGCTTGATGAGCTACGTCGCAACGATTGGGCTCCCAAATCGGTCCATCGCAAAGGGCGCGAGCTATCAGCTGCGATTCATCGTGTAGAGATGCGTACCGGTCAGGATGCAAGTGATCGTGAAGTGGCCGACGAGATGGGCGTCACCCTTGACGAATATCACAAGATCCTGCTCGACTCGAATGTCTGTCAGATTGCCAGCTTCGATATGTTGAGCGGCTCGGGTGACGAATCCCGTGAACACTTTGCCGATGATATTCCCGATCCAACCGCACAATTGATGGATCAACAGTTCCAGAAGGGGCTCATTGAGGCGATCGACTGCCTACCGGAGCGGGAAAAGCTGATCATGTCGCTCTACTATGAATCAGATCTCAATCTGAAGGAGATCGGTCTGGTGATTGGTGTGAGTGAATCGCGGGTGAGTCAGTTGATGAGCCAGGCGCATGGACGTCTACGCGCACGGATGAAGAGCCATACTCAATAGCAGCTCCTGATGGCCCATACGATACCCCCAGGTTATCTCAAAACCAGCTCGCCTATTCTCAGAACATTTGAGGATAACTACCGACTGTTGATGAAACTCTTTAAACCACTATTTAATGGCGAGAGTGAGATGGTACTGGATGCAGGAGATAAACGTGCACCGGTGATCATTGAGGTGCGTGAGCGACATAAGTATATGACCATTCTCGATCTCAGGCTGCAACTGTGTGAGAGCGACAATATTCCCGATATTATGATTGGTATACGGCTCTATTTTGATGCCAGGGTGGCAGAGGTGATCTCCTACCAGGGGGTTGACCATATTCCGGCCCGTTACCAGATTAAGCTAAGTCGAGGTGATGTGCGTGATGAGAAGATGCAGGTAAATCTGCTACTCAATGAGTTTCTCAACCACATTATCGATAAAAACTATCGTCCACTTGACGCCTCAACACTCAGCTAAGCTATAGATATTACCGTGATTATCTTCATTGAATTGTTCATCCTCATCGCCGTTGTCGCGGTGGTGGTGCTTGCCCTGCGCAAACCAAAACAGAGAGGAGAGGGGGAGTGAGCTCAACCACTTTCAAGCTTAAAGAGTATGCACGGCTGGTACGTCTGGATCGTCCCATCGGCATCTATCTGGTGTTGTGGCCCACGCTCTGGGCATTATGGTTCGCTGCAGAGGGGATACCCAACACACTGGTTTTGGTGATCTTTATTGCAGGTGTAGTGTTGATGCGTTCCGCCGGTTGTGCGATTAATGACTTTGCCGACCGCAAGATTGATCCCCATGTTGAGCGCACGGCACAAAGACCACTGGCTGCCGGTACGGTCACCCCTAAAGAGGCGCTGTGGGTTTTTGCTATTCTGAGTTTGATCGCCTTTGTACTGGTGATTCAGCTTAACCTGCTGACGATTCTGTTATCGATACCTGCGGTGATTCTGGCGGGAAGTTACCCCTTCACCAAACGCTATACCCATCTGCCACAGGCCTATCTGGGTATCGCCTTTGGCTGGGCGGTGCCGATGTCATTTGCGGCTGTAACAGGCGGTGTGCCTGTCAGCTCCTGGTGGCTGTTTTCTGCTGTGGTTCTTTGGGCACTCGCCTACGACACCATGTATGCGATGACTGATCGCGAAGATGATCTGAAGATTGGGGTGAAATCGACCGCGATTCTATTTGGACGCTGGGATCGGTTGATGGTTGCCCTATTCCAGGTGGGTGTTACCGCCTCTCTATGGATTGCCGGCCACCAACTTGGACTCTCTGAACTCTACTATTGTGGCCTGCTCATCATCTCAGCAGGATTCTGGAGCTACCAGCAATGGTTGATTCGGGATCGGGATCGTCAACGCTGTTTTCAGGCCTTCCTCAATAATCACTATTTCGGGCTGTTGATCTTCCTGTTGATCGTTGCCGAATATCTCCTTAGAAGATAGCGATTCTACTCTTCGCTCTTCTCAGAGGTATCCAGTTTAAAGCTTGGAATATCGCTACTTCCAACGATGCTGAGCAGAATACCGACAAACAGGAAGAAGAACATTGAGCCGAGCAGACTGGCAGAGATGGGATCTTGATAGCCCGCCTCATCAACTCTGAAGTAGAGAGAAATTCCACAAACGACAGAGATAACGAAGCTGATCTTTGCGCTGATGAGAGAGGCTCTTTGAAATAGATTTTTTTTGGTTTGCATCGTCTTTATCCTAAAAATAGTTGGCTCATTGTAACCGGTTCTATAAACAATTATTTTCGGCATAATTGGAAAGCCGGTATTCAACTAGTGGTATATTGCCCTGCACCGATATAACTATAAACCGATATAGCTATAATAAGTTCCCTGTCCATTTTCCGCATCCGTTTACTCAAATGACCCCGATAGAGCTCAGCATCTTCTCCAGCCGCATCAATGCCATCTGTGATGAGATGGGGGCTGTATTGCAACGGGCAGCCTTCTCTCCCAACATTCGTGAC
>JAPHSO010000279.1 GCA_026193675.1 Gammaproteobacteria bacterium
ACATTGAAAATGCAAGTAATGTTATTGGGAATCTAAGTGAGGAGAGTAATAACATTGGTGGAATGCTTAACGTGATAAGAGGCATTGCAGAGCAGACTAACTTGTTGGCACTGAATGCCGCGATTGAGGCTGCACGTGCAGGTGAGCAGGGACGCGGATTTGCCGTTGTTGCGGATGAGGTGAGAACTTTGGCGCAACGTTCAGCACAGTCTACCCAGGATATTGAAGATGTGATCAGCCGTCTGCAGAGGCTGGCATCCGATGCGGTTGCTGCAATGGAGATGGGGCGTGGAAAGGCAGAAGAGAGTCTTGAAAATGCCAGTAATGTTGAGAAGGCTCTCAACGAGATCAATGAATCAATTAAAATGGTCAATGATATGAATGCTCAAATAGCAACCGCTGCAGAAGAGCAGAGGAATGTTTCAGAAGAGATTAACCGGAGTGTTATCTCGATTACAGATGTTGCACGAGATACCTCATTCGCTACAGACTCTATTGCTGCGACAGGGAAACAACTACAGTCTCTGTCCGAGCAGCTGAATGAGCGAGTTTCCAAATTTAAACTAGTCTAGTCTGTTATGTAGAGTGTTCGAAGGTGATAAATAGTGATTGCTGTCATATTTGAGGTGTACCTTGATGAGGATAACAAAGATGAATATCTTGAACTGGCTAGTGAGCTAAGGGGACAGCTTTCGGAGATCGATGGATTTATCTCTATTGAGCGATTTTCAAGTTTGGTGGATGAGGGAAAGATTCTCTCCCTATCTTTCTGGCGAGATGAGGCGGCTGTTGAGGCATGGAGGAATTTAGAGTCACACCGTCATGCGCAGGAGCGGGGACGCGGAGGAGTCTTTAAAAACTACCGTCTGAGAGTTGCTGAGGTGAGCCGGGATTACGGCATGGACAGTCGTGAGCAGGCACCATCTGATAGTCAAAAGATACATGGATAATTAGTGGCCAATTAGCTTGAATAACGCCGTGCCGTTTTCTACTCTTAAGGGGTAGCATTCTAACAATTAAGGATGTCCATTTGGACGCAATTCAGGGGTTGTAACATGGGGTTTCGTTTCAATAACAGGCTGGGAGTTACGATCCTATCGCTTGCGCTATCTATTCCAACAGTTGTATTGGCACTTGATAAAGATGGTGCTGCAGTTGTTCGTCTATCGAGTGATGAGTACAACCGTATCGTCAATGAGACCCCTGTGGTCTCCAATAAGCAGCTGACCAGCTATCTGACCAAGGTAGCTAAATCACTTCAGAGTGGGGGCAAGGGGCTACCATCGGGTGTAAAGCTGCATGTCACACTGCTGGATAAAGAGATCCCTGAGCTCTACTCACTGGCTAATGGTCGACTGATGATCACAACCGGAGCGCTCTTCTCACTGAGTAACGAAGCGCAACTTGCCGCTGTCCTATCTCATGAGGTGGCCCATCTGGTTGAGAGCCACTATCCCGGAATCTACCAGGCCTTTAAGGCCAAAGAGCGGAAGCAGCGCAGTGGGGCGCTAGCGGCCGGTATCACCAGTGTTGTGGTGGGTGAAGCGCTCAATTTCACATTAGATTCGAAGCGTGAAGATATCTATTCTGGTGTCGATAGTGGCTCGATTGGCTATCGAGAGGCCAACAAACGTATCGCCAAGATGGAGGCGGGCGCCGGTCTTGTCGAGGGCTTTACCGATGTCTATCAGGGGCTGCCACCTGAGACCAAGGCGGGCTCAGGTGATCCTCGGGTACCGCTAGAGATGGTGGCCGATGCCGAGGGGCTTAAACTACTGGTGAAGGCCGGTTACGACCCGAAGCAGGCCGGTGAGGCATGGCGGCGAATGCGTAAGCAGTCCGATAAGGCCAAAGAGGGCAATATCGAATCGATGGCGATGAGCTTCCTACCACCTGAAATGCGTAAGTTGGTGACCGGTGTTGAGGGCCCCATGGGGGGAATTCAGGCCGAAAAGCTGACTCGTTCAATTAGCCAGAATCCACCTGACCGTCCCGATTTTCTCGATTCATTGAGTCGCTCTAAAGAGATTGTCGCTCTTTCTAAGGGAAAGAAACTGCGGTTGGGTAAGGCGGAGTTCGACAAGGCGGTGGGTGGCTACATGCTTGCCGATGCCCGAGGTGCCTATGAGGCTGAAGATTGGGCCAAGGCGCGTCAGTTTTATCAGTCGGCATGGGATGCAGGATTCCAGAGTGGTGAGGTGGCTCATCGTCTTGGAGTCTCACATCTGGGTGGCATGGCTTTTGCGGCATCTGATCGTGAGAAAGAGCGGGCTGAGACCTATCTGCTCAAGGCGATTAAGTTAGAGCCTAAACGAGCTGAAGCCTACAAATCTCTCGGTGAACTCTATGGTGAGTGGGATAACTATGAAGAGGCGGTAAAGATGTATCGTAGCTATATCAAACTTGCTCCCAGGGCGCGAGACAAGAGTCGTATTGAGCGCCAGATTAAGAAATATGAACGCAAGGCAAGGAGATAGTCGTGAAACATTCCAATTTAGCAATCCTCTCAGCGGTACTCATAACCTTCTCACTGAACGCAACGCAGGCCTGGAGTGAGTCGGTAAACCTGCGTTATAAATTTGATAAGGGGGCCAGTTATCAGGTTAAACAACTGCATCATGATAAAGGTCGTTCCGTGACCGAGATGGATATGATGGGACAGAAGCAGAAGTTTGATACGCCGCATGAACGCACTTCGAACAGTAGCTGGGTTGCCAAAGCGGTAGGTCAATCAAAAGGTGGATACAGATTGATGATGACCTATGGTAAACACAAAGGTGGAGAGCGTTGGGCCAATCCTGGCCAAAGTGGTGCAAGCTCATCAATGATGTTTAACGATAGTAAGGCCGAGGCGGTCATTGATCCGGTAAAGGGATTGGTCTCTATCAAGGTGACGCCCAAAGATGATCTGACCAGCGTCATCTATCAGAGCCGCTTTGGCTGGTTGCCTAAGCTACCTAAGAAGGCGCTTAAAGTGGGTGAAGGTTTTGAGCATGAGTATACTTTCAAGAGCAAGATGATGAACTCTAAACGTAACGATGAGTACTTTCTGGATGAGATCTCCGGAGGCATGGCCTACTTCTCGGTGGAATCAAAAGAGCTGCTGGTCTACAACATTCAGGCGCCCGATATGAGTCAGATGCAGGGGATGCAAGGGATGCAGGGCATGATGCCACAGCAACCAGCTAGCAAGATGAAGATGGTCTACAAAGGCGATGGCACCGCCATCTTCGATATTAAACAGGGGATGTTTGTTGAGTGGGAGGTGAAGCGAGCCTACAAGATGCCGACCTCATCAATGATGGGGATGACCACCACCATGCAGGGTGTGGTGCGTGAACGTTGGGAGATGGAGAGGCGCTAGGCAATTACCGAAAAACAGGAGTCCATTATGAATAGCGAAAACTTAATATCACGTAAGCTGCTTATTATTCCTTTACTGCTCTTGATAACAGCCTGTAGCGCGGGTGACGCCCAGTTCAATCAAGAGGTTCCGGCCGACTTTTGGTATGGCCTCTGGCACGGCATCATTTCAGTAATCGCCCTGATTATCCATATTTTCAATGAAAGCGTCATGGTCTATGAAGTCAACAACAACGGAGGCTGGTATGACTTTGGTTTCCTGCTTGGGGTGATCTTTGTCTGGGGTGGTGGCTGTCACATGAAGTGCAAGTCTGCCAGGGAGACGAAACGCGATCAGGAATGGGAAGAGATCGGGGACAAGGTGGAGGCCAAGGTGATGCGCAAGCTCAAGAATTGGGCGGAAGA
>JAPHSO010000188.1 GCA_026193675.1 Gammaproteobacteria bacterium
AAATTTTAATTTCAAGACTGTTTTCGATGTGGGTGGAAATGTTGGAGACTATTCCCTACTTCTTCGAAAGTATTTTCCAAATGCAGCTATCCATACCTTCGAAATTATTGATGACAATATCGTCACTATTCAGGAGAAGAATGCTGGAGATAACAATATCACCATTAATTCGTTTGGACTCTCCAACGAGAACGGCACAATTGATGTTAAATACTATGGTAAAGGTAGTGGTCTTAACTCACTTCATGATTATCCCCACAGTGGTGAAAGTGTATGGAAAGAGTGTGAAATTCGCAAAGGTGATGACTATGTACAAGAGAACGGAATTGAGAGTATCGATTTTCTAAAAATTGACACGGAAGGTAGTGAAAATCTCGTCCTAGAAGGGCTACTTGACACCCTGAAGAATAGAGATGTTAAGGTTATCCAATTCGAGTATGGCTATATCAATATCATCTCAAAATTCCTGCTATATGACTTCTATCAATTCTTTGATGAACTGGGTTACACCATTGGGAAAATTTATCCCAAACGGGTAGAATTTAAGGAATACAGCCTGAAGGATGAGAATTTTTTTGGCCCAAATTATGTTGCCGTAAAAAAGTCTGAAACAGAAATTATTGAGTCACTGGCTAAATAAATTTTAATGAAAATCCTTTTCGTCGACTCTAAATCATCTGAAAATTACGACTTTAACTATATGAAGTCCCACTCTTTGGGTGGTACTGAGTCGACTGTTCTACGAGTTGCTCGGGAGCTTGCTCAGGAACATGAGGTATATATATCTCAGATCAACCGTACCGAGCGATATGAAGAGAATAGAGTCAAATTTATTCACCATGAGGAGAGCCTCACCCAGTCTTATTTTGTTCCTGATATAGTCGTTATATTAAGAAAATACCGCCTTCTTTCAGAGTTTAGTCGCGCCTATCCCCAATCAAAAATGTTTGTTTGGGTTCATAATTTTCAACACTACGATATTCTTGGTAGACGCCATCGGATCGCTAAGGCGAATGCCCAGGTAATCTGTGTTTCTCAGTGTCATCAAAATCATATTGATCGAATCCTGAATGGTGGGCTCTCATGGTTATTTAGAATACTAACACTCCAGTTTAAAACTATTCCGCTAACACATATCTACAATCCAATTGATAGTGCCTTTACCCAAATTGAAGCTGACTATGATCCAAACAAACTTCTCTTTTTTAGCACCCCAAATAAGGGGCTCAAAGAGGTTCTGTCGCACTTCAGAGAGCTACTGAAGAGAGCACCTGACTATCGACTCTATATTGCCGGTGCAACTGAAGAACAACTACAGGGTTATGATCTGGATCAAGAGCTACTCCAATCCGAGTCAGTCACAATTCTTGGAAGAATTCCCAAGCAGGAGATTATTTCCCATTTGCGTGATGCATTCTGTGTATTCTATCCACAACATATACACCCAGAGACCTTTGGCCTGATCTATATCGAGGCAAACTGTGTCGGTACGCCTGTGTTAGCTCATCCCTTTGGTTCAACCGATGAGGTCATTGGTAATCATGAACAGCTCGTTGATTCTCGCAATTCAGAAGCTGTAGTAGAAAAATTACTAAACTGGCAGAAAGTGGGGCGACCAGTGGTCTCCTGTCAGGAGAAATTCCTGTTATCGAATGTGGTACTGCGCTGGAAGAAAGTATTAGGGCTCAATTAACAACTTTTTGGCTTCTTCATTACCGCCACAAAATTGCCATCTGCCTCTTCAAAACAATCAAAAATTTGGTAGTCAACAAAGCCAATTCGCTCAACAAGCGTTTTCAGGTTCTCAGCACTAAATAGATGCAGATGCTCCAGAGGTTTTAATGCGCCCCACTTGCTCTTAAGCCTATTTGCCTCATCACATGCAACATCTGGCGTCTGAATAACAAAAGTACCGCCATCATTGAGAATCTCGAAAATACCCTGCAAATCTGAAACAACATCTTCAAAGTGCTCAATCACATCAATAGCCGTGATCAGTTCAAACATATTGTCCTGAAAGTTTGAGCGAACATCTGCAAAACGCCCATTATAAATATGGTCACAATATTTTTTGTAGCTATTACAAAAAGGGGCGGTTAGTTCTGGAATAAGCTCCTCTCCATAGACATCCCAGCCCTGCTCAATGCCAACGGCAAGCAGAAAGCCCTTGTTACAACCAATATCGAGATACTTGCGTTGCTGCTTTGATGGCTGAGCTTGGCTTGCAGAAAATGAGAAGATTGTATCGGCTCTTGCCATCGATTCACCAAAATTTCTCGCTTGAGAAAATTTACGAAATGGCCCCATTATTTTTCGACGAAGAGACTTAACCATGCCGCCACTATATGCCGTATACAGCTTCTTTGTTTTTCCTAGTTGATCAACATAAATCAAACCACAGGCATCACAACGTAGATAATCAAATCCCTTGAGACTACAGTAGTGCTCTGTCTCATCATTGGTTCCACAAACTATACAATCGCGCAGACTCATTGCTATAAACTGAGTTCAGTTCCTTTAAATATTAGAGTTATATCCAATGGTAATATTACTGTTGAATTGTATAGATTATGCCGCATTGATGAGTCTGACGCGATTATTATTAATCATAATGTTATTTAAAGTCACAAACATCTATCAACTATCAGATTACCCTGTTAGGTCAATTCCATTCTATAATCATATCTCGTAAAGTTCCCTATATAATTGAATTATGGCCCAACAGAGAATACTCATTGTCCGCAATGACAAACTTGGTGATTTTATGCTCGCCTGGCCAACCTTTGCATTGATAAAAAACTATTGGCCTGAGGTACACATTACTGCACTGGTACCTGAGTACACCACAGCTGTTGCCCAACTCTGTCCCTGGATCGATGAACTGCTGATCGATCATAGTGAGGGTGCTCTAACGCTTTCAAGGAGAATCCGTAGGGGAAAATTTGATGCACTCCTGACTCTATTTTCTACCGGTCGTGTTGCAATTACCGCATTCCTCGCAGCTGTTCCTTAT
>JAPHSO010000161.1 GCA_026193675.1 Gammaproteobacteria bacterium
GTGAGGAAATTGCGACCAATGATCATCGGCTCCAACTCGGGATGGTTGATATTGGCAGGAATAATCGCTCGCCCCTCGGCGATCTCCTTGCGCACAAACTCAGGGGTGATGGTTTCAGGAAGATGGGCACCAAAATTTTCACCGGGATGCTGCTTAAGTAGCATCTCGTAAGCAGGATCGGCACGCAGCTCATCCAGACGCATTCCTTCACGGATCGCCACATACTCCATCTCAGGAGTGATAATACCCTGACGGGCATAGTGCATTTGACTCACATTCTTGCCAGCCTTGGCACGGCGCGGTGCGCGAATATGCTCAAATCGGAGGTGGCTCAGCTCAGGGGCATCCTGACGTGCCTGACCATATTCAGAGGTGGGTCCTGCGAGCTGTTCGGTATCGTCACGCTCAGCAATCCAGTTGCTACGTACATCGGGCATCCCCTTCATCAGATCCACATCAATATTCGGATCACTAAAAGGACCTGAAGTATCGTAAACCGTGATGGGAAGATTGGGCTCAGGTTTATCGGTCGAATGGGTCTCTGAAAGGCTAATTTCACGCATCGGCACCCGAATATCGGGGCGCGATCCCTCAATATAGATCTTTTTAGACTGGGGAAATGGTTGAGTCACCGCCTCGGATAGCTTGGCAGTACGATGCAGAAAATCTTCTGGGATTGCACTCATGGTGCGCCCTCTCTATAAATTAGGTGATTTGAATGTAGCGGACAATAGAATTTAATTGCCGCTTTGCGGTTGGAAAAGCGTATCCGATTAGGGATTCTGTTTCAATATAAACACCAATTTTCTCTATATATAAAGCCCCAATTTTCAGAGGGTTTGCCCCCCCTTTCTGACCATTTGGCATGCCCCTGCTCCCAACCAGAAGACTTGTTAAAAATCGACGTTAGGCTTACCCTTTCCCCTGCTTTTTGAACAACTTTGGATGAAGGTAGCCTGTAGATGAACGATCTCAACCTCGAAAACGCCCGCAACAACATGATTAAGCAGCAATTGCGCCCATCGGAGATTATCGATGACCGAGTGCTCAATGCGATGCAGAGCGTGCCCCGAGAGAATTTTGCTCCTGAGGCCTATCGTCAGATCGCCTATGCCGATTTTGAGATCCCTCTGGGTTCTGGACAATCGATGCTGTCGCCACGTATTGAGGGAAGACTGTTGCAGGCTCTCGATATCCAGCCCGATGATGATGCCCTGGTTATAGGAACAGGTAGCGGCTACCTAAGTGCGGTCATCTCTACACTTGCCAATCGCGTCACCTCGGTTGAGGTCGATAGTGAACTTGCTGAGAGGGCGCAGCAGCGCTTGAAGCAGCAGGGGATAGAGAATGTATCCATCGTGGTCGGAGATGCGACCCGAGGACTCGATGACTATGCACCTTATGATGTGATTGCCCTCACCGGTTCTGTCACCGAGGTTCCCAGACTAATTCTTGAGAATATGCGCGTTAGTGGCCGTCTATTTGCCGTTACCGGCACCCCACCGGCCATGCAGGCGGTATTGGTTACCCGTAAAAATGCCAATGAGTGGGAGAGCAAAGATCTATTCGATACCGAGCTCGCACCCCTTGAGAATGGTACCCAATCAGCCCCCTTCTCCTTCTAGCCACTCCCGATGATAAGATTCCTGCCATTTCAAACGCTTCTGGCCCTGGGTGCCACTTTCGTATTGGCCGTGCCGGCAGTATTTGGGGCGGATCTAAGTTCCATCTATCGGGATGCGCAACTTCACGATAGTCAGTTGCAGGGGGCCAAGAGTGAACTGCAGGCGACACTGGAGGGGAGAGAGCAGATCAGCGCGGCCTACTACCCCACCATCGCTCTCAACGCTAACACCCTGAATAACCGCAGCCAAACGGGTAGCGGCCCAAGCGACTCATATAACAGTATGGGTTATGGCATCACCCTGAATCAGGGGCTCTATCATCGCGATATCATCATTAGTGCACGGGAAATTGAATCGGGAATTGCTCAAGGCGAACTCGGTTATGCTCTGGCGGAGCAGGGGCTCATCCTACGTGTAGCCAGCGCCTACTTTGATATTCTTTCTGCACAGGATGGCCTTGAGTTGGCACAGGCCGAGAAGCGGGCCATCAGTCAGCAGTTGAAACAGGCCAAACAGCGTTTTGATGTGGGACTCTCCGCCATCACCGATGTACATGAGGCGCAGGCCGGTTATGACATGGTGGTGGCGCAGGAGATCGCTGCACAGACTGCACTCGACAACAGTCGTGAGGCGCTACGCGAGATTGTTGGCAAATCGGTAGGCAAGCTCTCGGTTCTACAACCAAACCTACCTCTGGCCTCACCTGAGCCTGTAGATATCAATCACTGGATCAAGCTTGCCTTTGCTGAGAATCTAACACTTAAAAGCCAGCGCGTGGCGACCGAAACAGCTAGACTCGGTATCGACAAGGCCAATGCCGGTCATCACCCCTCGCTCGATCTTGTCGGCAGCTATGACTACAGCGACAATCTTGGCAACAGCGGTAATCAGAAGCGCTCCAGCTATGTCGGTCTCAGATTTGAGCTACCACTCTATTCGGGTGGCTATACCAGCTCCAAAGGTCGCGAATCGAACTTCCGTTACCAGCAGGCGCAATATGCCCTTGAACAGCAGCGCCGTGCCACCGAAAGTGCAGTACGTAGCGCCTTTCTAGGGGTAACCGCCGGAATTAGTCAGGTGAAGGCCTATCAACAGGCACTCTCCTCAAATGAAACTGCATATGAGGCGACACAGGCGGGGTATGATGCCGGAACCCGTACCACTCTGGATCTCCTCAATTCCCAACGGGAGCAATTTCGATCCAAACGTGACTATGCCCAGGCCCGTTACGACTATCTTTTGGCCACCCTTAAGTTGAAAGAGGTGGTTGGCGCCCTCACTGAGAGTGACCTGAACCAGATTAACTACTATTTGAAATAGCATGAGCACAAACAGTCCATTTCCAGAAACCGCCCCCGACTTTAGTGATCCTCTGGGACTCCTCAAGGCCTGCCACAAAAATATTCTCAACTTTTGTGACCAGCTAGAGGAGCTCTCTCTGAAAATCGAAACCGGCCCTATCGGTTTTGAGATCGCAGGGAGTGCCGGCAAAATCTATCGATACTTCAAGACCTCAGGAAAACATCATCACGATGATGAGGAGATCAATATCTTCCCAATCCTTAATAGAACCTCTCTCAAATTGGCCGATCGTGTTAATCGAGCCAAGCAAGAGCATACCCATCAAGATGAGTTGTGGGCCATCCTTGCACCTCAACTGGCCAACCCGATCTCGATTAAAGATGGTGCAGAGTTTTCAGCGACTGCTCGTGAGTTTATCGAGTCACAACGTGCCCATGTAAAGTTCGAAGAGGAGGAGCTTTTTGAGATGGCCCAACACCTGATTGGACAGGCCGAGCTTGAGAAGATTGGTCGCAAGATGGCTGAACGACGCGGTGTCGCCTATCGCCCCAAGCTCTAATCCAGGGCTATCCATGGCTGAAATCGCCCCCCCTCCTTTTCATGCCCGCCACTATCTGGCCCCACGCCACTGGCTGACATGGATCGGTCTGGGGCTGTTGCGACTAGTCGTGCTCCTCCCCTACCCGATAATGATGTGGCTGGGTGGCCTCCTGGGACAGCTGATGTATGGGCTGATGCGTTGTCGCCGCTCCGTTGCCGCCACCAATATCGATATGGCATTTCCCCAACTTTCAGAGCCGGAGCGCAAAGCACTGGTCGTCGAACATTTTCGGAATTCAGGCCGCACCATTATTGAAAGTGCACTGAGCTGGTGGGGCAAAAAAGAACGACTCAATAAACTGGCGCATATTCACAATCTGGAATATCTCACCGAGGCGGCCGCCAAGGGCAAAGGGGTAGTATTGCTGAGTGCCCACTTCACCAGTTTTGAGATCGCCGCCAGACTACTTACCGACCGACACCCTCTGCAGTTTCTCTATAAAGAGCAGAAAGGGAATCCACTGTTTGAGAGCTATACCACCTATCGTCGACTCCACTACTTTGCTCGCGCCATCACCCATCACGATCTGCGCGGCATGATTCGGGGTCTGAAAGAGAAACTCACCTGCTGGTATCTGCCGGATCAGGACTTCGGTACCAATCAAAGCCTGTTTGCCCCCTTTATGGGCGTATCCACCAGCACCATCACAACCACTTCACGTATTGCCAGGATGAGTGGGGCGGTTGTGGTCCCCTATTTTCCTCTACGTCGTCATGATGGTAGTGGCTACGATATTCATATCCTGCCACCGTTAGAAAATTTCCCCTCAGGAGATGAGCTGGCAGATGCATCACTCATCAACCAGCTGATTGAAACCTATGTAAAGCAGGAGCCGGCACAATACCTCTGGATGCACCGACGCTTCCGCACCCGCCCCGATAACGCACCCTCCCCCTATGAGTGCTAGCCGTCTCCTCTATCGACTACTACTCACCCTGTTAGGCTTACCGCTGCTGCTGCTTTTTTTCTGGCAGGGGTGGAAAGGCGCAAACAGACGATATCTAAGAGAGCGATTTGGTTTTGTTGCCAATGGTTCAAACCGGTCAAACCGTCCGATATGGTTTCATGCCGCATCGGTGGGTGAGGTTAATGCCCTCGCCCCCCTGCTCAAGCGGCTTGTTGAGGGCCATCCTGATCAGCCTGTTCTGCTCACCACAACCACTATCAGTGGTTATCAAAATTCACAAAGAGTTCTTCCCGAAATCGAGCACCACTTCCTCCCATTTGACTTCAATCACAGTGTTCGTCGTTTTCTTCACCATCTACAGCCCAGGAGACTAATTGTTGTTGAGACTGAGATCTGGCCTACACTGTTTCAGGAGTGTGTCCAGCAGGGTATCTCTATCGAAATTATTAATGGACGGCTCTCTCATAAAACACTCTCATCACCCGGCTGGGTAGGTCATCTCTACCGGGATGCCCTTTCCAGGGTTGAGCGGATTGCCGCCCGATCTGAGAATGATCGTCAGGCATTTATCTCACTGGGGGCTGAACCTGAAAAGTGCCAAACGCTCGGTAATATTAAATATGCGGCATCGATTCAGGTAGAAATAGCTGACACCATTGCTGAAATTGATCGTTGTGAGCGGCCCATCGTTGTTGCAGCCTCAACTCGAGATGGTGAGGAGCAGATCATCGCTAAAGGCTGGAGCACTGCAAATATCGATAATTGGCTACTGGTGATTGTGCCGCGCCATCCCGAGCGTCTTATAGATATATTGAGGGATCTGGCAAGTTACCACGTCACCATTCGCAGCAGGGGCGAGGCGATTACCGACAGCACCGAGATCTACCTGGCCGATACATTTGGCGAACTCAAATCGTTCATCAGTCACAGCGAACTGGTCA
>JAPHSO010000069.1 GCA_026193675.1 Gammaproteobacteria bacterium
CGCTTGAGGGCGTGACACTCCAGCTCAAAGGCTCGTCTAAAATCTGTTGAGATATAGCGCGATGTTCCTCTGAAACCGATCATCGGATTCTCTTCATGGGGCTCATAGCTCTCACCACCCAACAGGTTGGCATACTCATTCGATTTGAAATCAGACATACGCACGATGACCGGCTTATGGTTAAAGGCGGCGGCCAGTGTGCTGATCCCCTCTACCAATCTATCAATATAGAAGTTGACCGGATCGGAATAGGCTCCAGTAAGGTCGGTGATCTGTTGCTGCAGCTCTGGTGTCTGCTGATCAAACTCCAGCAGCGCCTTGGGATGAATGCCGATCATTCGATTGATAATGAATTCGAGTCGAGCCAGACCAACCCCCTCATTGGGGATACCGGCAAAGTCGAAAGCGCGATCAGGATTACCCACATTCATCATCAGCTTGGTGGGTAACTCTGGCATCTCATCGGCCTGAGTCTGTTGAATGTTAAAGTTAAGCAGCCCCTGATAGATATAACCGCTGTCTCCCTCCGCACAGGAGACGGTGAGTGGATCACCCTCTTTCAACAGCTCTGTGGCATTACCACAACCGACGACAGCGGGAATACCCAACTCACGAGCGATAATCGCCGCATGACAGGTGCGTCCACCACGATTGGTGACGATTGCCGCAGCACGCTTCATCACCGGCTCCCAATCGGGATCGGTCATATCGGTCACCAGTACATCACCCGCCTGTACCATATCCATCTGCGAAATGTCATTAATGACCCGGGCTCGACCTGAACCGATGCGACCACCAATCGCCCGACCTTCACAGAGCACTTCACTGGTCTCACTGAGCTGGTAGCGTTCGATGACATGTTTGTTTTCACGGCTCTTAACCGTCTCTGGGCGGGCCTGAACGATGTAGAGTTCATTATCATCCCCATCCAGCGCCCACTCGATATCCATGGGACATTTATAGTGCTTTTCTATGGCGATGGCCTGGGTGGCAAGTGACTCCAACTGGGCATCGTTCAGGCAGTATCTTTTTCGCTCCGCAGCAGCAACATCAACCGTTTTGATGGTGCGTCCGATGGTCGAGCTATCGTCATAGACCATCTTCAGCGCCTTACTGCCGAGGGTACGACGCAACACCGCAGGACGGCCCGCCTCCAGAGTCTCTTTATGAACATAGAACTCGTCAGGATTGACTGCACCCTGAACAACCGCCTCACCCAACCCATAGGATCCGGTGATCAGTACAACATCCGGAAAACCCGATTCGGTATCAAGGGTGAACATCACACCACTGGCACCGGTCTCTGAGCGCACCATCTTCTGAATGCCCGCTGAGAGCGCGACATCGACATGATCATATCCCTGGTGTACACGATAAGAGATTGCACGGTCATTGTAGAGCGATGCAAAGACATGTTTTACCGCTGAGAGGACGCTGTCGATCCCCTTAACATTGAGGAAGGTCTCCTGTTGTCCGGCAAAGGAGGCATCGGGCATATCTTCTGCCGTGGCGGATGATCGAACCGCAACAATGGCACCACCATCAACACCCTTGGACATCGTCTCATAGGCATAGCGCAACGAGTTTTCCAGATCCTCCGGGAACGGGGTCTCTATCATCCAGTGGCGTATCGTCTTTCCGGCACCGGCCAGGGCGGTCACATCTTCAGTATTCAACGCTTTTAGCAGGCCGTTGATCCGATCACCCAGTCGATCATGTTGCAGAAAACGTCGGAAGGCATCGGCCGTCGTTGCAAAACCGCCAGGGACTTTAACACCCATGGCAGAGAGTGAACTGATCATCTCTCCCAGTGAGGCATTTTTACCGCCTACCCGTAACACGTCGGTCATACCTAATGACTCATATTTCAGGATGTTCTCTCTCACAACTAACCCCTTTGGTTTTTAATAATTAACCTGCATTAGCTCATGCCTTCTTGCATGAACCTTTTCCCTGACAACCACAACTTGAACCACACCCCTGCCCCTCTTCACGAAGCGGGCCCAGCTCTGGATGTCTTTTTGCAAATGCTCGCGCAAGCTGTTGCACCACCAGCCAACCCATCATCAGCAAAAGTATCCCTGCAACAGCAATGAACATTTTCAGTAACATTTATGCGCCCCCCATCCCTGCAAACCCCATAAAGATGAGCGACAGGATGCCACCCAGCATCAGTGTCATCGCAGCCCCTTGTGCAATCCCGGGAACATCGGCCAG
>JAPHSO010000011.1 GCA_026193675.1 Gammaproteobacteria bacterium
CTGGGGCACCATACTGCAGTTTCTGATAGAGCACTTTCCAAGAGTCACAAAGGAGAGCTGGATCTCACGCATGGAAATGGGAGAGGTGGTCGATGCCGATGGGATTCATATCAAACCGAACCATCCCTACCGACCAAGGGCGATGATCTTCTACTACCGCGAAGTTGAAGATGAGATGCCCATCCCCTTTGAAGAGGTTATCCTTCATCAGGACGAACATCTGCTGGTGGTAGACAAGCCCCACTTCCTCCCGGCCATACCGGCAGGCCGTTATCTGCACGAAACACTACTGGTACGGCTCAAACGAAAACTACAGATGGAACATCTCACCCCACTCCACCGCCTGGATAGAGAGACCGCCGGGGTGATTCTGTTTTCAACCAATCCTGAGAGTCGTAGCAGCTATGCCTCGCTGTTTAACAACAGGCAAACTGTCAAAGAGTATGAGGCACTTGCCCCGCTGCTCAAGAGCCAGTCACTCCCTCTCACATACCGCAGCCGTATCATCAAGGGAGAGCCCTTCTTTAGAATGGAGGAGGTGGCGGGAGAACCGAATACAGAGACACATATAGAATTGATAGAACTACAGAAGGAGAGCGCCCGTTATCGGCTACAACCCATTACAGGAAAGAAGCATCAACTAAGGGTGCACCTTGCGGCGTTGGGTATTCCAATTGTTAATGACCATACCTACCCTGAACTGTTGCCAGATAAAGGGGATGATTACAGCCATCCCCTGAAACTATTGGCAAAGTCTATCGCCTTTAGTGACCCCTACACCGGAAAGAAACGCTGCTTTGAAAGTGGCCAATCAATTTAGTGGAAGTTAAGACTCAGTACTTCAGGCTTTGCTTATAGCCTCAAGAAGTTATTCACATTTTGATCTTCTACCAAATGTATATAGCGACATGGGGTAGAGATAAGGCTAAGGAAAGTTGGGTTGAATTCATGAGCACATCAATGGGTCGGTTATTTCAACCATTGTTTAATTGGGGGAAGCTCAGAATTAACTTTTCAATCTGACTTACAATATAGTCTAGGCTACGCCAATTAATACAACTTAACCCTACGTGCAAAAAGAACAAACATGAGTGATATAAAGTTTTCGAAAGATGAGACCGATAGAATCGTACAAAAAATAAAAGCTTACTTTAATGATGAGCTCTCACAGGAGATTGGCGGTTTTGATGCAGAGTTTTTGATCGATTTCTTTTCTAAAGAGATTGGACCCCATTTCTATAACCAAGCTCTATCAGATGCCCTGACGCTATTTTCTGAAAAGGCGGATGAACTGAGCTACCTGGTTCAAGAGTTGGAAAAACCTACGCCTTGAGTCGATTAACACCAACACTCTGTTCCCACGATTACTTTGCCAGTAAATATTACTGCTCAGCAATCACCTACAATTCTCCCATTGCCTAAATTGAATTCATTGCCTATTACTCTATAACCCAACAGGAGATGATAGATGAGTGTTTTAAAGCAGCTAAGAGAGATGACCACCGTCGTTGCCGATACCGGGGATATCAATTCCATTAAACTGCACCGCCCCATTGATGCAACAACCAATCCCTCGCTACTGTTTGCTGCCGTGCAGATGGCGGAGTATCAAGAGCTTGTCGCCGATGCACTAGAGCGCTGTCCTGTCGATATATGTGATCCCTCAATCAATATACGCCCCTGTCTTGAGCGGCTGGCGGTCAATTTCGGTAAAGAGATATTGGGCGTGATCCCTGGACGGGTATCGGTTGAAGTGGATGCCAGCCTCTCATTTGATACCGGCCAAACCATTGAAGCGGCCCGTAGATTGATCACTATGTTTGAGCAGGAGGGGATTGAACGCTCACGGATATTGATCAAAATTGCCTCAACCTGGGAGGGTATCAGGGCTGGTGAGGTGTTAGAGAAAGAGGGAATCCACTGTAACCTGACTCTGCTGTTCAGTTTTTCTCAGGCGGTCGCCTGTGCTGAGGCAAAGGTGACACTCATATCGCCCTTTGTGGGTCGAATCATGGATTGGCATAAGGCAAAACTGGGGGTTGATGAGATTGCACCGGAGGAGGATCCTGGCGTGCAATCTGTAGCAAAGATCTATAACTATTTTAAACACTTCGGATATGAGACTCAGGTGATGGGTGCCAGCTTTAGAAGTACCGGTGAGATTCTACAATTGGCCGGTTGTGACCTGCTCACCATCGCCCCCAAGTTTCTCAAGAGTCTTGATGAGAGTGAAAATACGCTTGTGCGAAGACTGGTTCCTGAACAATCCAAATCATTAAAGATGGATAGGCTCTCACTCGACGAAAACAGTTTTCGCTGGATGCTCAATGAAGATGCGATGGCAACCGAAAAGCTGGCCGAAGGAATACGCCTGTTCAATGCCGATCTTAATCATTTGTCCAACTATATACGATCACAATATTGTAATGATGCAAACAACTAGAAACTTTCTTTCAATTTCGAGTGCTACCGACCCAGCAAAGATTGTTGAGTTGATTCAGGACGACAGGATCCCTTAAAGAGATAGATGAATCTCTTCACCCATCACCTCATTGATGGTGGTGAGCAGTTTCATGAGTTCAATCGGCTTTGAAACATAGCCATTCATCCCCGCTTCAAAACAGGATGTCACATTATCGGTAACAGCATCGGCAGTCACTGCGATGATGGGGATGGCAGATTTTTCACCGTTCATTTGACGAATAATTCTAGTGGCATCAAAACCATCCATTTCCGGCATACGTACATCCATTAAAATCAGGTCAAAATCACTATTTTCTAATGCGGACACTGCCTTTTCCCCATCTTCAGCGATAGTCACGGTGTGCCCAAACTTTTCCATAATCGAGCTAATAATAAGCTGATTAACCCGATTGTCTTCAGCTACAAGAATCTTTAAAGGGCGCAGCGCTTTATAGTCAGTATCTGTTGGATTCTCCTTGTCATCCATAAGATCAGTTGTCGTCTCAATATAGGGGAAGGTAAACCAGAATTCACTTCCAACATCCTTTTTACTTTCAACGCCAATATCACCTTTCAACAGGTCAACCAGACGACGGCAAATTGCCAGTCCAAGACCGCTCCCCTCATACTTTCTTGAAATGGAGGAATCTGCCTGGGTGAAATTTGAAAATATATTATCAATTGATTCTTTGCTCAATCCGATACCGGTATCTTTAATCGACACCTTAATCACCCTTTCTCCATTACCATCATAATTAAGCTCACAATTGATGTTAACTCTTCCATGATGGGTAAACTTGAGCGCATTTCCAACAAGATTTATCAAAATCTGACGTATACGGGTTGGGTCTGAGTTGACAGAAGATGGAAAGTCATCACTAAAATTTACATTAAGTTGAATTGGCGTTTTTGAGTATCGGGCCCCTTCCGTTTGACTAATCACCTCCAAAATAAGTTTTCTCAATTGGAAATCTATATATTCAATTTCCATTTTCCCCGCCTCCAACTTTGACATATCCAGTATGTCATTGAGAATGCGGAGCAGCGCATTTGTCGAACTCTTGATACTGAGGACTTTTTCTTTACTCTCCTGAGGCAGGTCATCATCCAACAGCATATTGGCAAAGCCGATAACACCGGCCATTGGAGTGCGTATTTCATGACTCATGGATGCTAGGAATTCAGACTTTGCTCTGCTGGCCGCCTCTGCAGCCATCCGCGCTGCTTCCGCTGAACGTTTCGATCTTTGCATCCATAATAGTAGTAGCAACACCACTACGAGTATGGCTGTTGCATGGGGCCAGTAGCGAGTGAGATCTAATTTTTGCTGATATTGAACATTGATCCACTTATTGATAATGGCCTGTTTTTTGTCTGGATGCAGATTCAATATCACTTTATTGGCGATAGAGACAAGTTCGGGATAATCATCTCGAATCATCATACGCATATCAAACATCAGGCCCGTATTGCCCGAAATTTTGAGATTGGTAAAGCCAAATTGATTAATCGAATGAGACAGTGTTGGCATGATATCTACGTATGCGTAGGCCCCCCCTTTGGAGACCATTTGTAGCCCATCCTGAATAGTCGAAACCAAAACATATTTAAGATCCGGATAAGCTGACAGCATCATCTTGTGGGCTGTAAAATTCTGACCCACAGCAATTTTCTTTCCTTTTAACTGTTCCATATCCTGAATAAAGTTTTCCTCTTTCGATGTAGCAATTGAGATGGGAAATCTGACGTAGGGCTCAGTAAACAGGGAGTATCTCTTTCGATCTTCCGTAATGCCACTGCTATAAATTACATCCTGAGTCTTATCTTTCAAGCTATTCAGCTCTACAAGGAAACTGTCGAATGTGGTTAATTGAGTATTCAGGCCGGCTGTTTTAACCACCTCATCCCAAAAATCATATCCGATACCTGCAGCATTACCATTTTCATGATCGACAAAGGCAAACGGAGCCCAGTTGGTGGTGGTTGCTGCCTTGATGAGTCTGTTTTGGATAAACATCTCCTCTTCGGATGTAAACTGGACTCTTCTCTCTTTGATTGGTCTGGCCTCATTCCAGATAAATTCATCCATCGATTTTTGTGAGAGCTCGATCCCCATCAATCGATAGGCATCATCAATCTTTTTCAACTTCTCAATACTGAGCTCACCTAAGTTTGCACCCTTTTTATATGCAAGCTTCTTTAACTCATAGCCCTCATAAACAAGGTGTTGATAGCTTTTGCCCTGTTCATTGTATTTTTGCCGAAGAATTCGTGCGGTCTCCTCAATATTCTCAAAGGCATAGGCCCACCCCTTGAGTGAGGCATCTACAAATGCCTTTGTCCGATCTGGGTGATTTTGCACCTCGTGACGTGTTGTAAACAGAATATTCTCGTAAAACGAAAGACCGATTTTTTTGGGATCAAAAATTCGGTAACCCTGCTCAAGCTCCTGCATTTTATAGGGCTCATTACTGATGTAAGCGGTAATCGCGTCGGTTTTCCCCTCAATCAGATCATTAACATCATGGCTGTGAATCTGTTTGATAAAATCGTCATTCACCAGCCCATTGCGAAACATAAAGGCATTGATAGGTGCCGCGTTGAGCGCATCACCACCGATCATGATTCTTTTGCCCTTTAGATCAGCTGCGCTTTTTATATCCGCATCATCACGGCTCATCAAGACCATAGGAGAATCTTGCAATATCGCCGCCAGTGCGACCACAGAGCGCTGTTTGTGATAGTCCTTAATCAGGGAGGAGTAGTTGACTCCATACTGAGCCCTGTCGGATTCTACAGCCGTGACAACATCTGTTTTACCTATCTCATGTGGGAGAAATGTCACCTCTAATCCGGCATCGGAATAGAATCCTTTCTCTTTCGCAATATAAAAACCGGCAAATTCAAACTGCTCTAGCCAGTGAAATTGAATGGCCACTTTTTCTAATGGTTGGGCGAAGAGTTCAATGGGACGAAACAAGAATAGCGGTAGTATCAGAAACGCCATAATAACAGGGCGAAATTTCAGCATTATCTGTTCCTTATTCTACGGAGCGTGACAGTTAATATAGTTGCAGAAGCTGCAAATATCTCCAGAATTTTGAATTATCCGGGCTGTTTTTACAAGGTGGAGAGAAGTTTACCTGCAAGGATCA
>JAPHSO010000032.1 GCA_026193675.1 Gammaproteobacteria bacterium
GTTGTGACCGTATTGTGCCGGTTGATGTCTATGTCCCGGGCTGTCCTCCGACAGCAGAGGCTCTGCTCTACGGTATTTTGCAGCTACAGAAGAAGATAAAGCGCACCAACACGATTGCCAGGAAGAGCGAAAATGTCTGATTATTACGCGCAATTGGCAGAAAAACTGCAGAGCACACTGCAGGGCAAGATTGTCAATGTAGAGCAGGGTAATGGTGAGGTGACCGTCATTGTCACCCCAGAAAATTTGATCGATGTATCTACTATCCTGAGAGATGACGAGAAGTTCCGCTGTGAGCAGCTGATTGACGTCTGTGGTGTAGATTACAGTGAATATCAGGGCAGCATGCGTCCCGATGAGCGTTTTGCGGTGGTCTATCATCTTCTATCTGTTGGCCTCAACCACCGTATCCGTGTGCGAACCTTTGCAGCGGGTGAGATGCCGATGGTTCCGTCGGTCGTCGATATCTGGAGCTCAGCCAACTGGTTTGAGCGTGAAGCATTCGATATGTTTGGTATTGTCTTTGACGGGCACCCAGACCTGCGTCGCATTCTGACCGATTACGGCTTTATCGGTCATCCTTTCCGTAAAGATTTCCCCATTAGCGGTCATGTAGAGATGCGCTATGACGAAGAGAAGAGACGGGTTATCTATGAACCTGTCTCAATTGATCCTCGCGATCAGATTCCCAAGGTGATTCGTGACGACCATCGCTATATGGTTGCAGAAGTTGAGAAGGTGAAATAGTCGTGTCTGAGATTCGTAACTACACCCTCAACTTCGGTCCACAGCACCCTGCCGCTCACGGTGTACTTCGCCTGATCCTGGAGATGGATGGTGAGGTGGTCGAGCGTGCGGATCCTCATGTGGGTCTGCTCCATCGCGGTACTGAGAAGCTGGCTGAGACCAAACATTATCTTCAGTCTCTCCCCTATATGGATCGTCTCGATTACGTCTCTATGATGAGTAATGAGCACGCCTTCTGCATGGCGTTGGAGAAGATGCTCGATATCGAGGTGCCTGAGCGTGCCCAATATATTCGTGTGATGTTTGATGAGATCACTCGTATCCTCAACCATCTCATGTGGCTCGGTGCTCATGCACTGGATGTGGGCGCGATGGCGGTCTTCCTCTATGCTTTCCGCGATCGTGAAGATCTGATGGACTGTTACGAAGCGGTTTCCGGGGCCAGATTGCATGCCGCCTACTATCGTCCAGGCGGGGTTTATCGTGACCTGCCGGAACAGATGCCCAAATTTGCGACTGAAGCTTCGAAGTATCACAGCGAGAAAGAGTTCGAGGCGCTTAATGAACCGCGTCAGGGCTCGCTGCTTGATTTTATCGAAGACTTTACCGAGCGTTTTCCAACCAATATTGATGAATTTGAGACGCTGCTGACCAATAACCGTATCTGGAAGCAGCGACTGGTCGGTATCGGTGTTGTCTCACCTGAGCGAGCCCTTCAGACCGGTATGACCGGTCCCATGCTGCGCGGTTCAGGCATTGAGTGGGATCTGCGCAAGAAACAGCCCTATGAGGTCTATGACAAACTCGATTTCGATATCCCTGTGGGTACCGAAGGGGATAGTTATGACCGCTATCTGGTGCGTGTTGAAGAGATGCGTCAGTCCAACAGAATTATCAAGCAGTGCGTTCAGTGGCTGCGTGAAAATCCCGGTCCGGTGATGGCCGAAAACCACAAGGTGACCCCACCCAAGCGTACCGAGATGAAGGAGGGGATGGAGCAGTTGATCCACCACTTTAAGCTGTTTAGTGAAGGCTTTACAGTACCCGAAGGTGAGGCCTATGCCGCTGTTGAGCACCCTAAAGGCGAATTTGGAATCTATATGGTCTCAGATGGTGCCAATAAGCCGTACAGAATGAAGATTCGCGCCCCAGGTTTTGCCCACCTCTCAGCATTTGATGAGATGGTTCGTGGCCATATGCTTGCCGATGTGGTGGCCATCATCGGTACCCAGGATATCGTATTTGGAGAGGTTGACCGCTAATGCCTGCCAACGTAATTAATCCATCTGATCATCTCAATGCTGAGTCACTGGCGGAGCTTGATAGCTGGGTCTCAAAATATCCGGCTGAGCGCAAGATGTCGGCAGTAATGGCCGGGCTAAGAATTGCTCAGGACCAGAACGGTGGCTGGATCAGTGATGACCTGATTGAGGCGGTTGCCGTCTATCTCGATATGGAGCCGATTGCAGCCTACGAGGTGGCAACCTTCTATTCGATGTATGAGCGTGATCCGGTCGGAAAGCACAAGCTCTCAATCTGTACCAACATCTCCTGCATGTTGCGTGGTTCTGACGAGGTGGTTAGCCACCTTGAGAAGCGTCTTGGTATCAAGCTGGGCGAGACCACAGACGATGGCAATTTCACCCTTAAAGAGGTGGAGTGCCTCGGCGCATGTGTCAATGCACCGATGATGCAGATTGGACGTCAATATCATGAGAATCTGACGCCTGAACTACTCGACTCGATTCTCGATAATCTGGAAAGCGGAGCGGGGGAGTAGCATGGCCAACGAAACCTGTTTTAGAACGCTGCATCTAGATAATAGCTGGACGCTCGACACCTATATCGCCAATGGCGGTTATGAGGTACTCAAGAAGATCCTGAAAGAGAAGACACCCGTTAATGAGCTGATCGATGAGCTCAAGACCTCCGCCCTACGAGGGCGCGGTGGTGCCGGCTTCCCTACCGGTCTTAAGTGGACCTTTATGCCACGAGATGCTGAAGGCCAAAAGTATATTGTCTGTAACTCAGATGAGGGTGAGCCCGGTACCTGTAAAGATAGAGATATTCTGCGTTACAACCCCCATCAGCTGATCGAAGGGATGGCGATTGCCGGCTACTGTATTGGTGCCAGCAAAGGCTATAACTACATTCGTGGTGAATTCTGGGAGCCCTATGAGCGTTTCCAGGGAGCCATCGAAGAGGCGCGGGCTGCAGGTCTGCTTGGCGATAATATCGATGGTTCTGGTTTTGCCTTTGATGTTGATGTTCACCTGGGTGGTGGCGCCTATGTTTGTGGTGAAGAGACTGCATTGATCGAATCGATTGAGGGTAAAAAGGGGCAGCCACGATTTAAGCCTCCGTTCCCAGCAAGCTTTGGTCTCTACGGACGCCCAACAACAATCAATAATACTGAGA
>JAPHSO010000150.1 GCA_026193675.1 Gammaproteobacteria bacterium
AATACGCTACGAGCATTTAGACCGCCACGAAATGCCAACCTTGAGATCTCGACAAATCATGCCCCTTTTAATGATGACGGCTTTCATTTTAACCGCCCCTTTTTGCGCAAAGAGGCGCTATGGGAGGGTGAGCTTGAGGGGCGCTTTGTAGAGCTACTCTACAATAAATTTCCCTTTGTTGAAAACCATACGCTGCTCGTTCCAGAGCGTGAACACTGTGCACCACAATTCCTCACAAAGGGTGATCACAGCTATATATGGAGACTGGCCGATAAGTTGGGGCAGACACTTCCTGATGTTGGTATTGCCTATAACAGTTTTGGCGCCTATGCCTCAGTGAATCATCTCCACTTTCAGCTCTTTATCAGAGAGGAGAGGCTACCGATTGAATCCTCTAGCTGGATCCATAATGGTGGTGCTGACAGCTATCCCACCAAGGTGACGGTTATCGACAATCTTGATGACGGCTGGCAGGAGATTAGCAATATCCATCAACAGGGGCTTAGTTTCAATCTGCTCTATCGTCCAGGCCACATCTATATCATTCCCAGAAAAAGACAGGGTGCTGAAGGACATGCCAACTGGAATAGTGGCATCACCTGGTATGAACTGTGTGGTGAGTTTGTCTGTTTTAACCGTGAAGCGTTTGCATCACTCACGGCAGAAGATATTCGTACTGAGATCGCCAAGGTTGCCCTTGGCTAAAATTTAAGACTGGCGTTTTACATCCACATAAACGGTGATGCGCTGCCCCGGTTGTAGATACTTCGAATTATTAAGTTTACTGTTCCAGCGCTTGAGGTTCTTGATGCTTACCCGAAACTTCTGAGCGATACGAGCCAGTGAGTCACCATTACGTACGGTATAACCGACACGTTGGCGGGTGTTACTCTCAAATGGATGTTTGAAGGTGGCAGGATTGATTGCAGAAACATCCTGTTTTTTCTTGGTCCAGATCACCAGCTTCTGTCCGAGGCGAAGCGGGTCACGCGGTGACATACCATTCCACTTGGCGATAGAAGATGAGCTCACATTATATTTTTGGGCGATATCCCAAAAGGTATCACCCTTGGCGACACGAATCTCAACACGGTTACCACTGCGCTTTACTGTCTGAATCTTCTTTAGACGCTCTCCCGCGCTTAGTTTATATCGGTCCAGACTCTTGCGTGCAACGGGGATCACTATCGATTTACCAACACGAATATTGTTGCTCTTGATCTTGTTAACCTTTTTAAGCATCTTCACTGTGGTGTTGTATTTTTCAGCAATGGTGCCAAGGACTTCTCCATTGCGTACCTTATGGCGCTTCCATTTGATCCGCTCATTTTTGGGATAGTTTGCCAGATTGGCGGTGAAGATCTCTGCCTTATCCTTTGGAAGGAGAAGGTGATGAGGACCATCTGGATCTGTTGCCCAGCGGTTGAAAGCGGGATTGTAACGATAGATCTGTTCAGTTGAAAGCTCAGCCAGCTCAGCGGCCAGATCGAGATCGATCTGCGATTCAGTGTTGACGATCTGAAGATGAGGCTCGTAGGGAATAGATTTCAGAACAATACCATGGGCCACCGGATTTCTGATCAACTTGCTAATTGCCAGTAGTTTAGGCACATAGGCTTTGGTCTCATCAGGGAGGTCGAGTGACCAGAAGTCAGTTTTACGCCCCCGCTTTTTGTTCTTACGAACCGCCTTTCTCACATTGCCTTCGCCGGCATTGTAAGCGGCAAGTGATAGTAGCCAGTCTCCGTCATATAGCTTGTTCAGATACTCCAGGTAGTCATATGCAGCATGAGTCGCCTCAACCACATCACGACGTCCGTCGTACCACCATGTCTGTTTCAGACCAAACCGTTTTCCAGTTCCGGGGATAAATTGCCAGAGACCGGCTGCACGACCATGTGAGTAGGCAAAAGGTTTAAAGGCGCTCTCGACAACAGGAAGCAGAGCAATCTCCAGCGGAATATTGCGTCTCTTTGCCTCTTCAACAAGGATATAGAGATAGGGTGTGGCTCGGTCAGCAACACGATCTAGATAAGACTGGTTTTTGGTGTACCAGTTAAGTTGTTGGGTGACCCGTTTGTGATTGTAGTCGGTTAGCTGCAATCCAGCCTGAACCTCACTCCAGAGATCCTGAGGTTGGTTACAATGTCCCGATGCGATATTTTGAAGCTCAGGGTAGAGCTCGGAGAGAGCAGGTTTATATTCAACATATTTGATCGCAACACCGGGCTGGATCAGAGCAAGAGTCGCCTCTTGACTCGGTTGCTGCTGGCTGACCTGAGTTAAACAACCTGAAAGCAGGGTGGTTGAGGCGGCCAGAGATATAAAAGTTACAACGCGAAGTGTTCGTAAAGTCCGTAATACCATAGTGAGTCGCTATATGAGTCCAAAAAGTGAGAAAAGCTAACTACAGGACGATTCTACCCCTTAAACTCAGATATTTCAGCAAGTTAAAGATGAAAGTGATGGTTGTTTCACAAATCAGCGATTATGGGGGAGGTTGATGATATGGAAATTAACCTCCTCAGCTGACATTGGTTGTTTAGTATCGCCCCATCTCTACAACCTGTTGAGACAGCACCTCTGATGAGTCGCTGCTCTGTTTTACCGCTTTTACGGTCACATAGTAGGCATTACCCTTGCCTCCAGAACATGGCGGCATATAGGCCCCAGCCTTGTCCCATTTTGGGGAGCGATGGGCTGCAACCATAAAGAAACCTGTCGGAAGTGTGAAGCTATGTCCCGCCACAGAGGGCACCACCGCACTATTGATTGGTTTGCTGAGGGCAAAACCGATCTTGCCATGACCGCCGTTATCCATCTTTTTATAGGTGCGATCACTAAACTCCATAACGAGCAGATTGGCCCCCTCGGGAATCCCCTTCACAGAGAGAGAGGGGGTTTTAGGGCCGTTTCCCCCAAATTTCTGGCACTGCTCTCCTTTGGGCACGGTTTGGCCATCCCATGCAGGATTGAGCAGATGGACACTGAATTCATTGGCAAGAATGGCGGGAGACAGAATCAGTCCGCCAATCAGGCCGGCGCTAAGCATATGTTTATTGAAAGTCATCATAGTTATCCAT
>JAPHSO010000015.1 GCA_026193675.1 Gammaproteobacteria bacterium
CAGAGAACCGCACCGCTACCCGTACAACAGCCTGCACCTCGAGCAGTTCAGAGAGCTGCACCACAACAAATACAAACTGCTCCTAAACTGGTTCAGGATCCTGTCCAGAACTCTCTCCCCATGATAGAGAAGAGCCAAGAGCAGCAACGACAAACACAACCCAATCAGTAAGAGGAAGTCCTACACCCTATGCGCGCTACTCAATATCTTATCGCTACCGTTAAAGAGACCCCATCCGATGCCGAAATCGTTAGCCATCAATTGATGCTGCGTGCCGGTATGATTCGAAAACTGGCTTCCGGACTTTACACCTGGTTACCGATGGGGCTACGTGTTTTGCGTAAAGTCGAAAAGATTGTGCGTGAGGAGATGGATCGTGCAGGAGGCCTGGAGCTACTAATGCCTGCGGTACAACCTGCCGAGCTGTGGCAGGAGTCCGGACGTTGGGATGCGATGGGGGCAGAGATGCTTCGCCTCACTGATCGTCACAATCGAGAATTCTGTTTTGGCCCCACCCACGAGGAGATCATCACCGATCTCATTCGCAATGAGCTACACAGCTACAAACAGCTCCCAGCAAACTTCTACCAGATCCAGACCAAGTTCCGTGATGAGCGCCGTCCCCGTTTTGGTGTGATGCGCGCACGAGAATTTCTCATGAAAGATGCCTACTCTTTCCACCTTAATGAGGAGTCGTTAAAAGAGACCTATGCTGTGATGCATAAGAGCTACTCTCGCATCTTTACCCGTCTAGGGCTTGAGTTCCGTCCTGTTCTGGCAGATACCGGAGCGATTGGTGGTAGCGGTTCTCATGAATTCCACGTGCTTGCTGAATATGGTGAGGATGCCATCGCCTTCTCCACAGATAGCGACTACGCAGCTAATGTTGAGAAGGCAGAGGCACTTCCCCCCGAGGGAGAGCGTCCCGCTGCTACCATTAAGATGAGCGTGACCGAAACACCTAACAAACACACCATCGAAGAGGTGGTCAATTTTCTGAAGATAGGACCAACTCAGACACTCAAGACATTGATTGTTCATGGCGCTGATGAGAGTGGAGAAGCTGAGGGTGTAGTTGCACTGGTTCTACGCGGAGACCATGAGCTGAACGAGATCAAAGCTGAGAAACTATCTCAGGTCTATGCCCCTCTCACCATGGCTTCAGATGAGGCTATTCGAGCTGCCATCGGTTGTGGTATCGGCTCCATTGGACCTGTTGAGATTGGCATTCCTATGGTCGTCGACCGAGATGCCGCCCATGTAGCTGACTTTGTCTGCGGCGCCAACGAGGATGGGAAACATCTTGTCGGTGTTAACTGGGGTCGAGACCTTCCTGAACCTGAAGTTGCTGATATCCGTAATGTGGTTGAGGGAGACAGGAGTCCCGATGGTCAAGGTACTCTGACGATTAAACGCGGTATTGAGGTGGGGCATATATTCCAGCTTGGCACAAAATATAGTGAATCGATGAATGCAAAGGTTCTTGATGAGAACGGCAAAGCCAGCACCATGACAATGGGTTGTTATGGTATTGGCGTAAGCCGCATTGTTGCCGCCGCCATTGAGCAAAATAATGATGACAAAGGTATTATTTGGCCTGAATCGATTGCCCCTTTTCAGTTGGCACTTCTGCCAATGAATTACGGCAAATCAGATGCTGTTCGTGAAACCGCTGACCGTCTATACGAAGAGCTGAGTGCTGCCGGCATTGATCTAATCATCGATGATCGCAACGAACGGGCAGGCGTGATGTTCGCAGATATGGAGCTCATCGGTATACCCCATCGTATTGTTGTAGGTGACCGTGGCCTGAAAAATGGGACTCTGGAGTACAAGGGACGCCGCGACACAGATAATCAGGATATTCCACTTGAAGGACTTGTAGAGTGGATCATTCAGAAGATTGCTAGCTAGCAGTCCGCTAAAAACTAAGGGGCTAGTGCTGGTACTGCTACCGGCGTTAATCCTTTTATTTCAGTCAAACCTCTTTGCTGCAGAGATAGACAGAGGACTCAAACAGAGGCTGGTTAATGCCCTCGCCATCAGGGATGGATTAAAAGATCGTTTCGATATGAATGTCTGGATCACCGATATGGATGGGCGACTTGCCCCCTATATCAAGGAGATGCCATATCGTTTAGCCCTCCTGCAACACGTCTATCAAGAGTCGCTACGGGCCAACCTTCCTCCTGAACTTGTCCTGGCTGTCATCCATATCGAAAGCCGGTTTGATCAATTTGCCATCTCGCGGGTTGGTGCCCGAGGCCTAATGCAGATCATGCCCTTCTGGCTCAACGAAATCGGCCGTCCTGAGGATAACCTGTTTAATATTGAGACCAACCTACGCTTTGGCTGCACCATTCTGCGCCACTATATCGATAAAGAGAGTGGTGATATTACCAGAGCCCTTGCCCGCTATAATGGTAGTCAGGGTAAACGAAAATATCCCGATATGGTCTTCGAAAAGCTGAGGCATCATTGGTACCGCTCATAATCTTC
>JAPHSO010000169.1 GCA_026193675.1 Gammaproteobacteria bacterium
AGGATTTGGACATCTTCTGACCATCAAGTCCCGGCATTTTTGATGCGGGTGTCAGCAGCGGCTGTGGCTCAGGCAAGATGATCTTACCGCCCCCCTCAAGATAACCAAACAGACGCTCACGATCTCCCAGAGTGATATTGCCCTGTCCTTCTAATAAAGCCTTGGCCGTCTCAAGCGCTTCGTGGTCACCCTTCTCCTGAAAGGCACGACGCAGATTATGGTAGAGCTTGGCGTTCTTCTTACCCATCTTTTTGGCGGCCGCCTCGGCCTGCTCCTCGAAATTTGGCTCACGACCATAGATGTGATTAAAGCGACGGGCCACCTCACGAGTCAGCTCGACATGGGCCACCTGATCTTCACCCACAGGCACCTGAGTGGCTCGGTACATGAGGATATCTGCACTCTGCAGCAGCGGATAACCGAGGAAACCGTAAGTGGCGAGATCTTTCTCTTTTAGCTTTTCCTGCTGATCCTTGTAGGTGGGCACCCGCTCCAGCCACCCCAGTGGTGTAATCATCGACAACAGCAGATGTAGCTCCGCATGCTCTGGCACCTGTGACTGCACAAATATCTTCGCAGAGCGTGGGTTGACGCCGGCAGCCAGCCAGTCGATCACCATATCGTTGATGCTATCCTGGATTCCACCGGTATTGTCGTACTCGGTGGTTAGTGCATGCCAGTCGGCTACGAAGAAGAAGCACTCATACTCATGTTGCAGGGTGAGCCAGTTCTTGAGAACACCGTGATAGTGTCCCAGATGGAGCTGTCCTGTAGGACGCATTCCCGAAAGAACACGTGAGTTGGTTGCTGAAGTCAGTTTGTTCAAATCCGCCTATTCCATTTACATTAATGTGTAGAAAATATATTGAAACCCATCATTTGAGAGTCCCGAAAAGCCGATGAGGAGGGAGACCACAAAGGTGACCATTGGTCCAATGATTTTCCCCAACATGCCGGTAGCCAGTAATAATATCAAAATTGGCAGCCCATAAGGCTCCAATCTTGAAAGTTGCCACGAAAGTGGCCCCGGAAGCAGTGCCCCAAGCACCCGTCCACCATCAAGAGGTGGAATCGGCAGCATATTGAGGATCATCAATACCGTATTGATGATCACCCCCGCCACACCGATGTAGACAAGGAAGATCGAGACCGAGTCAGTGGTGGTGCCCATCATCAATGAGAGTCGAATCATCAGCATCCAGAAGATAGCCATCAGTAGGTTGGAGAGCGGCCCGGCCACCGAGACCAGCGCCACATCACGTTTTGGCTGTTTAAGATTTTCCCAGGTGATAGGCACCGGTTTGGCCCATCCGAAGATAAATCCCCCAAAAGCGAGTAGTACACCTGGAACCAGCAGCGTCCCCACCGGATCGATATGTTTGATGGGATTGAGGGTGAGGCGCCCCAGCATCATCGCAGTCTTGTCACCCAGCTGCTTGGCCATCCAGCCGTGCGCCACTTCGTGCACCGTAATCGCGAAAAGTACCGGTACGATCCAGACCGCAATCTTCTGTATTAAACCGAGATCTTCCATCTAGCCGGTAAATGGGGAGATATCCCCAAGCCCTTCACGAATAATGACCGGAACATGATCGGTGAGGTCGACTACTGTAGAGGCCTCCATTCCGCCGTAGCCACCGTCGATAATCAACTCAACCTGTCCCTCAAGGGCCTGTCGGATCTCATAGGGGTCATACTCTGGGTTAGATTCCCCAGGCAGAATCAGCGTGGTGGTCATCAGCGGCTCATCAAGCTCCTCAAGTAGAGCATGGGCAATGGGATTGGCCGGTACCCGTAGGCCGATGGTCTTCTTCTTAGGGTGTTGCAGCCGCTTGGGAACCTCTTTGGTCGCCTGCAGAATGAAGGTGTAGGGACCCGGAGTGGTCGCCTTGAGCAGTCGATAGTCACTGTTATCGACCTTGGCGTAGGTGGCGATCTCCGAGAGATCACGACAGGCCAGCGTAAAATTGTGACGATCACTCACCTGACGAATACGGCGAATACGCTCTAACGCATCCTTATCGCCAAGGTGGCACCCCAGGGCATAACCTGAATCGGTGGGATAGATAATTACCGCACCCTTGCGAATCATCTGAACCGCTTGATAGATCAATCGATGCTGAGGATTTTCGGCGTGAATCTGGATAAATAGGCTCATTCTTCAGTTTCTAGGTTTTTTGGATTGTTAATTAAAGGGAGGCTGCAGATGAATTTGACAGTGATGAGTCGCTTTCAAACCACTCAGACCAGATCGGACTACAGCTCTTGGGCAGCTGAGGAATACGTCCCATCCGGTTCCAGCTCTTGTCGGGATCATGAAAATCGGAACCGACCGAGGTCAGCAGTCCAAACTGCTTGGCGTAATTGGCCATACAGAAGGTCACATCCCGACTTTGGTTACCCGAAATCACCTCAATCCCTTTACCGCCACACTCTACAAACTGACTAAACAGCTCTCGCAGTTTGGTGGCCGTCAGCTTGTAACGGGCTGGATGGGCAACCACCGCGACACCGCCCGCCCCATTGATCCAGCTCACCGCCTCTTCCAGGCCGGCCCAATCCCCTTTCACAAAACCGGGCTTATTGGGCTTTAGAAATTTTTTAAAGACATCGTTCATGTCGGTTGCATAGCCATGCTCTACGAGAAAACGGGCAAAATGGGTGCGGGCAATAATACGCCCCTTGGCCATCTCACGAGACGCCTCATAACTACCAAAAATGCCGTGTTTGGCAAGGCGGCGTCCCATCTCCTCAGCGCGCCAGTTTCGATAATCACGTGACTTAGCCAGTCCATTGTTGAGAGCTTCATCTTCGGGATTGATGTTGAGGCCAACCACATGAATGGTTCGATTGTTCCAGCTAACCGATACCTCTACACCTGGAATCAGGCGCAGGCCAGCCCGCTCAGCAGCCACCTGAGCCTCAGCAATACCAGAGGTCTCATCATGGTCGGTCAGGGCCAGTGTTTTAATGCCCGACTCCTGCGCCAACGACACCAGCTCAGCTGGTGACAGCGTGCCATCGGAGGCGAGTGAATGGCTGTGGAGATCAATATCGAGATACATCGGTGTATTGTATCGCAACTATCCCATTGGGGGCGCAAAAAAGTACCCTCTGGATTGCTTTGTACAGATGACCTCAATCGGCAAATAAATAGCCAAAAGAGAGAGGGCTGGAGACGAAAATCGCCCCAGCCCTCTCTCTGTTCAGGTTTAACTAAAGTGATCTGTTACATCGCACAACCGTGACCAGAGTAGGTTCCGTTGTCACCACCTGAGACCCAGCTCCCTGAAAATACACCAGTTCCCGAATTGTAGTTTCCTGGAGCAGTTGTTCCATCTGTTGCGGTTAATGTGACGTTTCCGGTTCCTGGATCGTAGGTTCCAGTTAAGCCAACCAACAGATCTGTTGCTGGATTGTAGGCCTTACCAACCACATTGTTACTCCCATCAACATCCATAGCAAAAAATCCGCTACCAGTGCCTGTGAAGCTACCAACAAATCGGAATGCTGGATCAGCTATTGAAGAGACAGAGACACGATCACCATTTATGGTTCCTTGAAAACCATTTAAAGCTCCCGCGCCAACCCATGTACCACTTACAGAATTGAAAGTGTCTAGACTCCCACTAAAAGATACAAGACCCGCTTGCCCAGCTGCGAAGGCACGGCTTTGATCTAGAGATAAAGCAGCAGAGCCTGAGATATCGGCCAATGCGGTAAATGTTGTGTCATAAGAGGCACCAATCATCATTCCCGTCACAGGATCAATTACCAGCCCCCAGGTTCCAGAGTTATCGATATGACCAGGGCCTGCTGCATTTCCACCACTATAAATTCCTGAATAGGCTCCACTATATGCACAACGCATTGAAGCTGTCAGATGAGTTTGAGCAGTGCCATCATTTGGAAATGTTTGACTAAGTGCTGTGGCAACATTCCCCATATCTGTATCAAAAGTTCCATCACCAAAATCAAATGTTCCAGCAGCTGCCACAAAGTCTGATGCCATCGTCGGTGTAATATTGATGCCGTTTGTAGGTATACCATCATCATCAAGCATCATCAGCGTCTGCACAATGTTGGTTACTGTTGCATTGGTAACGCTCCCACTAGCAACCAAATCAACAGGTGAAACTACGGCATCAGCAGTTGCAGATCCTAGAGCTACACTGCTAACTGAGAAACTACAGGAGTCCCCTGATTGATAGCTAAAACTACCCCCTGAAGCAGTTGTACCCGATAACGAACTCGGAGCACAGCTATAGGTCAATCCCGCCACGGGAGCATCGACAAATGTACCTGTTAATGTGGTGCCCGATGCCGCATCGTCAGAGCTCCCGCCACAACCAACAAGAATTGCCGGAAGAGTGATAAATATTGTTGCAAACCCTATTTTCCTATTCATATTTTTATTTTCCATAGTTTTTGGTGCTTATTGTTGCTTCTATCAGTTATTGACAGTGACAAAACAGATGAATCTCTAGGGATTATGATGTTTATTGTGATTCAGTCCGTTGCTCGTTATCTATTTAATTTATTATTTGAATTTGACGTGCGAGAAGCATCAAACTCTAATCCCTTAGCAATGGCTTGGATACTGCCAACAAACCTTATTAAACACAAGCCAATAGAGAGGAATAATAATTGCCTCCCTTCCTCCAAGATGCGTTAATTGAGCCTCTTTTCAGAACAACCTATTTAGTTATCAATGATGAATAGTGAAATTCAGCCCCCCCTTCCCACTCCTGCCAGCTCCCCCTTGAAAGTGGGGAGAGTGGTTGGAATTGTATTGCTGACCATATTGCTATCAGTTGGTATCACGCTGTGGATCATTACCACTCAGCTGTTCCCCAGTGACTTTAAACCGGTCAGACTCAATCAGCAGGAAAACCGGCAGTTACAACAGAAACTCCAGCAATTCGATAATCTGCAACAAGTTTCCCGAAATAATCGAGATAACTCAACGCTGCTCAGCCCTGAGCCCTACTCTGAAGAGGGGGCCAGCCGTGAAATTTCCCTCTCCGAAAAAGAGCTCAACGCACTACTGGCCAAAAATACCGATCTGGCCCATCGGCTCGCAATCGATCTCTCAGACAACCTCGCCAGTGGCAAGCTACTGATCCCTCTCGATCCCGAGTTTCCCATATTTGGAGGCAAAACCCTCAAGCTAACCGCCGGTATGGATATGCATTATGCCGATGGAAATCCTGTCATCATTCTTAAAGGGGTCAGCGTCTGGGGTATCCCCATGCCCAATGCCTGGTTGGGCAACATGAAGAATATCGATCTGGTGCAGGAGTTTGGTAGTGACAAAGGATTCTGGAAGGCGTTCGCCGATGGTGTTGATGAGATCGAGGTTAAAGAGGGAAAGTTGCGTATCAAGCTAAAAGAGTAGCCTCCACATACACATTGTAAATGAGTCGCTATACTCCGGTAACGACTCAACAATCTCTCTCAAATCCCATGAGCCAAAACAGAAAATTTAGAAAACCAAAACAGTTTGACCATAATCTGGTGGTCATTGGCGCAGGCTCTGGTGGACTTGTCTCTGCCTATATTGCCGCTGCGGTGAAGGCGAAGGTGACGCTGATTGAGAAACACAAAATGGGTGGCGACTGTCTCAACACCGGCTGCGTCCCCTCCAAAGCGCTGATACGCACAGCGAAACTGCTGCATCAAATTAATAACTCAGCTAAGTACGGCATCAAATCGGCCAGCGCTGAGTTTGATTTTTCTGAGGTGATGGAGCGCGTTAAACAGGTGATCGCCGATATCGAGCCACACGATTCTGTTGAGCGATATACAAAGCTGGGGGTAGATGTGATTGAGGGTGAGGCGAAGATCACCTCACCCTGGACAGTTGAGGTCAATGGAGAAACCCACACGACACGCAACATCATCATCGCCACCGGTGCCCGACCTTTTGTCCCCAGGTTACCGGGACTTGATCAGGTCGACTTTCTCACATCAGACAATCTGTGGGAGCTAAGTGAGCTCC
>JAPHSO010000184.1 GCA_026193675.1 Gammaproteobacteria bacterium
CTATCCATTTTTGGAAGGTTTAACTTCGATTTGACTCCGACCCCGCCCACTGGAACGGCCTGTTTGTGCCCCGATATGTCCAGGGGTCGGAGTCAAATTTCTGAGTCTATCCATTTTTGGAAGGTTTAACTTCGATTTGACTCCGACCCCGCCCACTGGAACGGCCTGTTTGTGCCCCGATATGCCCAGGGGTCGGAGTCAAATTTCTGAGTCTATCCATTTTTGGGAAGGTTTAACTTCGATTTGACTCCGACCCCGCCCCCGCAATCACTCCGGTAAGGTACTTAATCGCCTGCCCACTGATTTTGACGCGGTCACCCACCAGCCGACAGACCACCTCACCACCCCGCTTAGAGATCTGTTTTGCCGTTAACTCTGTTTTGCCCAGAACCCCTGACCAGTAGGGGACAAGTTGGGTGAACGCAGAGCCGGTGACCGGGTCTTCATCGATACCATATTTAGGTGCAAAGAAGCGATTCACAAAGTCGTAGCGGTTCGACTTTGCGGTAATGGTCACCCCACGTAGATCCAGGTCAGATAACCTCGCCAGGTCGGGCTCGGCATCAAGAACATCCTGCTCATCTTTAAACACAACGATGTAATCTTCACCTTTCAGACAGGCTATGGGTGTTGTTGCGAACGCCTGCTGAATCGCTTCGGGTGTCTCACAGGGGGTGGGCGGCTGTGCCGGAAAGTCCATCTCCAACCTATCACCACTCTTTTTAACGGTGAGCTCACCGCTTTTGGAGTGAAAGGTGATCTGCTCCTGCGGACAGCCAAGCTCATTAAAGATGACATAGGCACTGGCCAGCGTGGCATGACCACAGAGGTCGACCTCAGCAACCGGGGTGAACCAGCGGATATGAAAGATGTTGCCGTTACTGGTCGGGCTCTCTACAAAAAAGGCGGTTTCGGAGAGGTTGTTTTCCATCGCAATCGACTGCATCAACTCATCGGGTAGCCACTCATCCAGTGGACAGATGGCGGCGGGATTGCCCTCAAACGGCCTGCCGGCAAAGGCATCAATTTGGTAAAGGGTTAGCGCCATAACATTTAACTCCCTGTCTGGTTCACGATGCGGTTCCCTAAGAGATCAGGTAAACGCTCTCTTCCATTCGCGAGATACCCCGGTTTTTAAGGCGGGGATGATCATCGGGGAAGTTGTGGGTGAAGATCTGTTCAACCTGCCAGTGTGATTTATAGAGGGCTCGGATCTCCCGCTCATCAACCGAGAAGGGGGGGCCGGCCATCTCCTCTTGAGGGTAGGTGGTGGCGATGAGCAGCATCTTGCACTGGTGTGGCAGAATTTTTTGCAGATGGTGTACATAGTCCCAGCGCATCGACTCCGGCAGGGCGACCAGTGCGGCGCGATCATAGAGGGTGGTGACCCCCATTAGATCTTCTGCTCTTAATTTAAAGATGTCACCCACCAGAATGGTGATACCGTCGCTGCTCCAGCGCTGGTAGCGCTCCGCCTCTTCAATGGTGGGTGTCAGGCCATTCTCTTCAAAGAAATCTTTGACCGCCAGCTCACTGAGCTCAGAGCCGATCACACTGTGCCCCTGATCCCGTAACCAGAGCATATCGCTGCTCTTGCCGCACAGTGGTACAAAGACGGTGCCCTGATCGAGATAGAGATTTCTCCAGTGCTCCTGCAGGTAGCCGTTGATATCGCTTTGGTGAAAACCGATTTGGCCTTCTGACCAGCGTTGATGCCAAAACTCTGATTTCATGGTTAATTCCTAAACAGTTAAGCGCCTATATATATCAGAAACCTTAAACGGCAGGCGAGCCACATCGTCGATCACAGTATAGGCGGCCGGTCCGTAAAGGTGAGGTAGATATTCCTGAGCGGTCTCATCAATGGTGATGCAGTAGGGGTGGATGCCGCTCTGGCGCGCCTCTATGAGGGCGCGACGGGTATCTTCGATGCCGTATTCACCATGATAGTCCATGTAATCATCGGGTTTCCCGTCGGAAATGGTGATTAACATGCGTGTTTTTGCGTCGATCTGCTGCAACTTAGTGGTTAAATGTCTAATTGCAAATCCCATGCGGGTGTAGTCTTTGGGGCGGATACCGCTAATACGTCCTCGAACCTCATCGCTATAGGGATCTTCAAACTCCTTAATGGTATAGATCTCACAGCGCTTACGGCTGGTGCCGGAGAAGCCGTAGATGGCATAACGGTCACCCAGAGATTCGAGCGCCTCACACAATAGCAGCAGTGATTCGCGCTCGGCATCGTTGATCCACCCCTTGGTCGAACCGCTCATGTCGACCATAAAGATGACGGCGATATTGCGCTCAGATAGGTGCATGCGGGTGAAGAGCCGGTCCGACATCTCTTCACCACGATGGCGATCGGAAAGCGCCTCGACCAGCGCCTCCATGTCGATGCCGTCACCAC
>JAPHSO010000282.1 GCA_026193675.1 Gammaproteobacteria bacterium
CGAGACGCAAGTACGTCTTTAATTTCGGTCAGAGACTTCTTACCCAGATTAGGCGTCTTCAGCAGCTCTACCTCAGTACGCTGAATCAGGTCACCGATGTAGTAGATGTTCTCTGCCTTCAGGCAATTGGCTGAACGAACAGTCAGCTCAAGGTCATCCACTGGGCGTACCAGCACCGGATCAATCTCTGGCTCAGCCTGCTTCTCTTCCGCCTGCTCACGACCTTCAAGGTCAACGAACGAAGTCAGCTGATCTTGCAGGATAGTTGCTGCGCGGCGAATAGCCTCTTCAGCATCAATTGTTCCGTTTGTCTCAATTTCGATAATCAGCTTATCGAGATCGGTACGTTGCTCAACACGTGCATTTTCAACAGTGTAGGCAACACGAGAAACTGGGCTATAAGAGGCATCTAGTTGCAGAACACCAATTGGACGAGTCTCATCGTCTTTAGCGTACTTCTGAGCAGCTTGATAACCACGTCCCTTCTCTACCTTAATGAGCATGTTAAGTTCTGCGCCCTTAGTCAGGGTAGCGATAACATGATCAGGGTTCATCACTTCGACATCATCATTAAGAGCGATATCGCCAGCAGTTACTGTGGCAGGGCCCTTAACGTTGAGGGTTAGTGAAGCAGATGTACGATCGTGCATACGAATCGCAACATCTTTAAGATTCAGAAGAATATCTAGCGTATCTTCATGGACACCTTCGATAGCGGTGTACTCATGCAGTACACCCTCAATTTCAACTTCAGTGATTGCGCATCCGAGCATTGATGAAAGCAAAATGCGACGAAGCGAATTACCCAAAGTATGACCAAAGCCACGCTCTAGAGGCTCGAGTGTTACCTTTGCAACACAATCATTTACCTTCTTTACACCAACAAGACTTGGTTTAAGTAGTTCAAGTTCTGTAGCTTGCATTGAGATTCCTCTTAAGCTTTTGCAGCATTACTGCAAAGCAAAAATTATTATTCCGATTACTTAGAGTAGAGTTCTACTACGAGCTGCTCATTGATTTCAGCTGGCAGGTCACTGCGCTCAGGTACCATTTTGTAAGTACCCTCTAGCTTCTTTTCATCAAGCTCGAGCCACTCAGGAATACCGCGCTGAACCGCCATATCGATAGCACCCTTAATGCGAAGCTGCTCCTTTGCCTTCTCACTGATTGAGACGACATCACCAGCACTAACCTGGTAAGAAGGGATGTTGACCTTGTTACCGTTAATCAGGATGCCGTTGTGACGGATAATCTGACGAGCTTCTGTGCGTGACGAACCAAAACCGAAACGATAAACCACGTTATCAAGACGTCCTTCAAGTAGCTTAAGAAGGTTTTCACCGGTAGAGCCACGGAGACGATCAGCCTCTTTATAGTAGAGACGGAATTGTCCTTCGAGGATGCCATAGATGCGACGCATCTTCTGCTTCTCTCTCAGCTGACCTGCATAGTCAGAAAGTCTGGTACGTCGTTGACCGTGCTGACCAGGAGGGAATGGACGTTTCTCCATTGCACACTTAGCCGAAAAACACTTTTCGCCTTTGATGAAGAGCTTCTCGCCTTCACGACGGCACTGACGACACTTTGAACCGATATATCTTGCCACGGACTTATCTCTCTAATTAATTAAACGCGACGACGCTTTGGTGGGCGACATCCATTGTGTGGGATAGGAGTCTTGTCTTCGATCTGTTGGATCTTGAAACCAAGATTGTTCAGAGCGCGAACCGCTGACTCACGACCAGGACCTGGGCCTTTGACCCATACTTCCAGGTTTTTCATGCCGTACTCTTGTGCAGTTGTACCTGCACGCTCAGCAGCAACCTGTGCAGCAAATGGGGTACTCTTACGTGAACCACGGAAGCCTGAACCACCAGCTGTCGCCCAACAGAGTGCATTACCCTGTCGATCGGTAATCATAATGATTGTGTTATTGAATGAAGCATGCACGTGTGCGATGCCATCAACCACATTCTTTTTGACCTTTTTGCGTGTACGCGTACTCGCCTTTGCCATTACTTATAATCCTAACCGTAAATCTAAAAAAACAATCAGCTTATCGCTTGATTGGACGTACCGGACCCTTACGGGTACGCGCGTTTGTCTTGGTGCGCTGACCACGAACTGGAAGACCACGACGGTGGCGGATACCACGGTAGCAACCCAGGTCCATCAGACGTTTGATATCCATTGATACTTCACGACGAAGATCACCTTCAACATCAAATTTCGCAACTTCTGTACGGAGTGCTTCAACCTGTTCTTCACTCAACGAACTAATTTTTGCATCTGGTTGTACACCAGAGGCTGCACAGATCTGCTTAGCACGTGTTGCACCAACCCCATAGATTGAAGTCAACGCAATTA
>JAPHSO010000112.1 GCA_026193675.1 Gammaproteobacteria bacterium
CTGATTACCATATCTAACGACTTAGGCTTCCAGCAATTAACGGAGTTTTCAATCTGAATTACTTCAGAAGGGCGCCAATTTCACTTAACGCAAGTAATAGCGGCTGACGGGTTAATTCCGAGCTTTTCAGCCCATTCTTTGTTCGTTTCAACAGCGACACTCTTTATCTCCTCTAGAATTCCTTCAAGACCATAAGGTGCGTATTTTCCTAGACCATCTTCTTTTAATTCTTTCTCTTGGAAAAAATCCTTCAGACTTTCCAGATCAGTACAAGTACCGTTAAGTACAGGGTGATCCATAATACCAGTCAAAGATACACCAAGCAACGCCTCTTCTTCTGTGTTCCTCTTCCATACAGGACGAAGGTAACGGAAGTCTGTTAGAGTTGCTTGTAGAGTGCCAAGTATCGCTGCAACTCGTACTTTTTCTCTAAGAGTTTCGAGTGTATCGTCTGCTCTAACGACAACCTCTGACAAGTTACAAAATTGGTTAGGTCGGAGAATGATTTCTGAGCAAGGGTTTGTTCCAAACTCGTGATCAGGGTCTCTACGTCCGTTCTTAGCTGCTTGTTGCTGGCTTGCAACGCGGCTAAAGATTCCTCGCTCACCTGATTTTGATTCATACAAACTCTGCCATTCTTTTAGAAACGCTTCCATATCTGGCTTCTCTGTATATGAAACAGAGTTATTAGCCAGAGCACGTTGAGGATTGTCAATCCACCACTGACCAGACTTAGCTCGACGCATCCGATCATCAGTAAGATTGCTGAGACTAATGAGGGCAGAGCGACGTACCCCGCCAACAACGACAATATCTGCCACCTTGCAACAAAGATCATGTGCTTCTGCGGAGCTTAGTCTACGTCCTCGGGCATTACGGAACAATCCCACTGTGAATCTAAAAAGGTCTTCAAGCGGCTCAGGACCTGACGCTCGACCTCCAAAAGTCTTGAGTCGTGCTCCGGCAGGACGAACTCTCTCCGTGTTCCATCGTGGTACTCGACCCGAATACAATAAGCTAACAAGTTCTCTGAAGGCCGTGGCCCATCCGATCTTAGAGTCTCGAACGACAATTTCCGTATCTGTTTCGGTGAACTCATGTGCTACCTCTGGTAGTTGGTTAACGTACTGACGTTCAACACTGAAGCCTACACCAGTGCCGTTCATCAATATATACATTAATTCATCCAAAGCTCTTGGATGGTCGATTGGTAAATAACTACAATTAAAGCCGGCAACATTGTCCCTATCTAGTGCCTCTCCGGCAGTCATTAAGGCTCTCATAGACGGCATTACGTCTAGGTTAGTAATAGCTTTAGCTACATCGCCTGCACTACCTTCCATTTGTTCCGGGAACCTATCCCAGAAAAACTGCATATATCTTTGTACAGTCTCTTCCCATGTTTCTCGTCTGCCTTTCTCTGGCAGCCATCGAGCATAACGGCTCTTGGCGATAAACGTTTGGTACTGATCCATTAATTCTCCTCAGTTAATTCTTTTTAGTGGTTTTACTGTTCCGAAGGGCGCTCCATCGTCCCAGTGGTATTCATAATCTGTAAATGTATCCATGAATTTAGTACGTTTGTAAGCGAACTTCTCTCCGTTCCAGCATCCTTCAGTGAAGTTCCTAGCTTTGCATTCGTACACAGCGCCTACTTCTAGCTGATCTTTTGGTATGTAATCTTCTTCCATAAATCACCGATAAAAAACCCAGCCTTAGCTGGGAATATTTTAACCTCGTTAAAAAAGCCCCCGCTGCATTGCACAGAGGAGGCTATTTAGAAGGGAGGGCATGAGAGGATCACTCACAGAGGCCCATATTTGTGTGTATATTATGACATACTTTGTTGCTTGTTGTCAACACCTCGGAGGCGTCCCTTGCCGTCGTACTTACTTGTCAGTCCTTGGTGTCTGTTTACAGCCTTGATTGCTTTTTTGTACATCTGGACAGCCTGCTCTGGTGTAATGATCCTAGCCTTACGCCACTCAGATGCCATCCACCCTGCGTACCTGATGTAATCATCATTGAATCGAATACTTTCTGGTTTCATTCAACACCTTCCATAACAATATCAGTAAGATCTAGTTTCTTGTACCCTTTAGGCTTCAGCACCTTGCCATCATCTCGTAGAACAGCATTTTGAACCTTACTCATGTTGTTCTCGTGCAGAGCCTCTAGGCACCGTGTAGCCTTGTTAGGACCGATTACTGAGTTCAGGTACTGCGCTGTAACGTACATCAGATCAAGGGCTTCCTTGACATCGTTAACAGTTCCCGGATCTTCGTCCATCCACTCTTCAAACTCTTCCTGAATGAGCTGCTCAGACATTGCAATCTGATCGTCTGGAGCGAGTTTGTTGTTAGCTAGTACCTTCCCTGTAGCTTCTAGGAACTGTGCTTGCGCTGTAAAAATGTTCATAGATGTTCTAGTTCTCCTTCACCGTTAGAGTACCCGTCCTGAATCTTGACTGGGATACACCACAGATCGTGCTCGTCTTTTAGAATGTCTGCCTCAGTAATTGCACTGGCTGTTTCAATACAGTCCTGTACATCGCTGAACAGACCGAGAGGGATACTGCCAGAAGTTCCGCTGACAGCTCCTGAGATCATAATAGCTAACAAGAACCCTGTCATGACTAACCTCTCGTATGCCCCATAGGAGCATCAATATCTGTGATCCAGTGTAGGTACTCGTTCATGGAGTGCATCCACACTACCTCGTCTACGTTGTACCCTTCCTTGCTAGGTGAATCCACTTTCTCTTGTTTATAAATGTCTACGTAACACGGGAAATCATCTGAGCTAATCATTTGCTATCTCCATACAAAAGTTCGTAAACTTCACTATCAAAATCAGCCTCTTCTTCCGTTGATGGAGAGTAGCCTGCGTACAGACCTCTAATTACCGAAATTAGATACTCATGAGAATTAAGTACACGAAGCACCTCTTCGTCCCTTGCATCAAACCCATCTTTAAGTATCTGATAGCCTTGAGGATAGTGCTCGATTTCAAATCTCATGAATAAGCCCTCAGCATGTAGTCAAGTGAAATAATTCTCCAAGATCTACTCTTAGTTATATCACAAATAGTTTGTTGAGATACAGAGAATGCCTCTGCTAGTATTTTACTGCTGTAACCTAGGGCTTTATAGGCTCTGATAGCTGTTACTTTATTAGCAGTTAGTACAGCATGATGGTTTCTTTCTCCATGAGTTGATCTGCGCCGCCACATCATATCCTCCGCATTATCTTTCTGAGTACCTTTTACTAGATGTGAAGGATTAACGCATACAGGATTGTCGCAGATATGTCTGACTACATCTCCTTTTTGAAGTTC
>JAPHSO010000036.1 GCA_026193675.1 Gammaproteobacteria bacterium
ATCAAAGTTAAAGCCTTCAAGCTGCTTGATCACTTCAGGTGGGTAGAAGGTGCCTGCCATCTGACATGCGTTTGCATAGAGCAGGGTCTGTACATAACAGGTATGTGCAGCCTGTGAGGGTGGGAAACCGTACTCGTTACCAAATGATTTAACGAAGGCCTGTGAGCCCGCATCCTTCAGTGCCCAGTTCCAGTTGGTGGTTCCAAGGATACCTTTAAGGTTATCACCAGCACCCTGCGCCATCAGACGAGAGTAGAGCGGTACGATAATCTCAAACTGCTTACCGTTAACCATCTTGTCACGCAGTCCAAACTGAACTGATTGAGTCAGAGAGTTAACCATATCCTTACCGTAGTGGTTGAGGATCAGGGTATCGGCACCTGAGTTAAGGATAGGTGTGATGTACTGTGAGAAGTCACCCGCGCCTACAGGAGTCTTAACGGTCTTGGCAGTTTTCCAGCCTAGCCCTTCAGTGGTCTCTTTAATTGACTGCTCCTGAGTCCAACCCCAGGTGTAGTCAGAGGTGAGGTGATAGGCTGTACGGTCAGTACCCATCTCATCTTTCAGTACAGGACCGAGAGCAGAACCTGACATCTTCGCGTTGAAGAAGTGACGGAAACCGTAACGACGCTTGTCCTTACCGGTTGTGTCATTTGAGTGAGTCAGACCGGCCATGAAGATAACACCCATCTCCTGACACAGTGACTGAACCGCAACGGCTACACCTGAAGATGAACCACCTGAAATCATCAGGGCTCCCTCTTTCTCAATCATACGCTTGGCTGAAGAGCGCGCTGCGTCAGATTTAGTCTGGGTATCACCTGTTACATAGACAACCTTCTTACCAAGAATACCGTCGCCCTTCAGTGATAGAGGTTTCATGGTATTCATCATACCGCCGTCGCCCTCACCATTAATGTGCTTAACGGCCAGTTTGAATGCACGCAGTTCGTCAGCGCCCTCATCGGCATAGGCACCAGTTTGAGGAACATTGAAGCCCAGAGTTACCGTCTTTGAACGGCTTGGATCGTTACGAAAATTATTAGCTGCCCAGGCATCCTTTACAAAAAACATCGGCATGCTTCCGGCAGCCGCCATTGCAGCGCCCCCTTTTAAGATATTTCTTCTGGAGATACCTTTAGAGTTGTTATCTTTTTTACTCATTATCATCCTCTGCGTGTTGTTGAAAATTTTGTTCAATCTATGTCGTGGTTTATCTCTTGATAGCTGGAGATCAGTTCCCTCCACTTATCCTTCATATCTATAGCTATATCTGTGCCAACAATAAACTATTGAAAATTCAATAGATTAGATTGGTTAATGTAATAGTGAATGTGTAACCATTACGATAGGTAACAAAATGTGGGAAGATAGGTAACACTTGCTGAGGGGGGTTAAGAATATTCTTACAGAATCAGTAGGTTATAGGCTAGGGCGGGAAAGTGCTGTTCGCTTTACAGGGCAAGATCGAGCACCTTACTATCTATCGTTTACGACACACATTTGAGAAGCGCATGGGCACGACTGAGAAGAGAGGCACGGTAAAAGAGCGGACGATTATTGTTCTGCTATTGGTGCTGTTACCGCTACTCCCGCCACTGATCGATCTCTGGAGTAGCTCTGTCAGTTACTGGTATAGCCCCTACCTGATTTGGGGCGGGATGATTGTCGCCGCCTACCTGTTACAACTCAATCTAACAAAAGGGACTCGAGATTAGCGCCTTAATCCATTGCGGCGAAGCGGATAGGGGCCAGCAACATGGAGTTTGAGCTATGGCAGCTATTTGTGGTCGGTGTCGCCTATCTCGGGCTGTTGTTTATTATCGCAACGGCAACAGACCGACGCTGGATACCTGAATCGGTTTCTCGCCATCCGCTGGTCTACACGCTCTCACTTGGGGTCTATGCAACCTCCTGGAGCTTCTATGGCAGTGTCGGATTCGCGCAAAGGGAGGGATATAACTTTCTCACCATCTATCTTGGAGTGACACTGGCCTTTGTCGCCTCTCCCATTCTACTTCGGCCGATACTGAGGCTGACCAATGAGTATCGGTTGGCATCTATCGCCGATCTGTTTGCATTTCGTTACCACAGTCAGTTTGCTGGAATTCTGGTGACACTATTTATGTTGGCCGGGATTCTTCCCTATACCGCTCTGCAGATTCAGGCGGTGACAGACTCGCTACAGGTGCTCACCAGTGAGTCGCAGCCTGAGATTATTGCGTTGGGATTCTGTCTGACCATTGCGCTATTTTCGGTGCTGTTTGGAGCACGTCATATCTCATTGCGTGAGAAGCATGAGGGGTTGGTGGTTGCTATCGCCTTTGAATCTCTGGTTAAGCTGCTGGCGCTGCTCGCCGTCGGAAGTTTTGCCATCTTTGGTGTACTTGATGGCTTTGATGGGGTGAATCAATTCCTGCAAAAGCATCCTGATGCACACAGTGCGCTGTTCAGGCCGATGCACGAGGGGCCATGGGCCACTTTGCTGATGCTCTCATTTGCGGCGGCATTCCTGTTGCCTCGACAGTTCCATATGATCTTTGTTGAGAATATGGATGAGAAAAATCTCAGTTATGCCAGTTGGGCCTTTCCGTTATTTCTGCTGCTGCTTAATCTGGCGATCCCTCCAATCCTGTGGGCGGGCGAGTCTCTCAGTCTCGATCTTCCGGCCGATATGTATGTCCTTGGGATCACCTTGCATAGTGGCTCATCGGTTTTACCGCTACTGACATTTATCGGTGGCGTATCTGCGGCCAGTGCGATGATCATTGTGACCACACTGGCATTGACCTCAATGTGTATGAATCATCTGGTTCTACCGGCCAGCTTTAGACGTAAAACCGGTTCTCTCTCTAAAACAGATGATTTCTATCGCTGGCTGTTGTGGGGAAGACGGATTGTGATTGTGATCGTTATCGGTACCGGTTACGTATTCTATCTACTACTTCAGAGTCGTCAGGGGCTTGCCGGTC
>JAPHSO010000106.1 GCA_026193675.1 Gammaproteobacteria bacterium
GTGAAGCGTCCGGCATAATCGAGCGCCTTGCCGTAGACCTCAGGGCCATTGCCCTCATCACGGGCACGGATGGAGCGACCGACCAGGGCGGCAGCGACTGCATACTGCAGGTCGATCCCCTCGGGTACCGGTACCTCGTCACCACGCAGGATCGCATCGATGTCGGGGAGCTGATCCAGATTGCTGATAAAGGCGTTCAGTTCGATTCCCGCTGCAGGGCCAACACAGGCCTGTAGTGAGCTCAGCAGTAACTCCGGAATATCACCAAACTTCTGCAGTGCGCGGTGGGCAAACTCCCATGAGCGTGGCGAAGGAAAGGCGACCGGATTGTGGGCCGGATCAAAATCAAACAGCAGCTCCGGGCGGAAACGGAGAAAGGCGATCAGGCCCTCATCCATTCCATTGGCATAGGCCCAGCTCACCCAGTCATCCAGGTGGGTTTCGACCTCAAAGTGCGAGAAGCGGTTGGCCAGTGGGGCCGGCATGGTATAGGTGACGCCGCGGTCGCCCTGACGGTTGCCGGCGGCGATAATGGCCCAGCCATCGGGCACCTTGTATTCACCCAGACGACGGTCGAGGATCAACTGATAGGCGGCAGCCGAAACACTGGGGGGTGCTGAGGTGATCTCATCGAGAAACAGAATCCCCTGCTCACCATGCTTTTCGGCATTGGGAAGCATACCGGGAATAGCCCACTCTACCGATTCATCGGTGCGAAACGGGATGCCACGCAGGTCACTTGGCTCCATCTGTGACAGACGGATATCGATCACATTGATACCGTGTTTCTGACCCACCTCCATCACCAGTTGGGACTTGCCCACCCCGGGAGGTCCCCACAGCATCACGGGGGTGTGGTGCCCTTCACTGGTGCTAAGGAACTCCTGCTCTATGATTGTCGCAATACTGGCTGGGCGCATTTTTACTCCAAATTTTTACATGTTCGCACTGATGGTACCGGAATATTCTGGCACATATGCTACCAAATTCCCTACCAATTCGCTCGGAATTATGACTGAATTGGCTTTAACGAAATGAGATTTCTGGCCGATAACCTGTAATAACTCAAAAACTTGATTAGATTAATGAGGCCAATTTGATGATAGACAAGGTTCTACAGAAAACCCACATCGCTTTGATCGTCACCATTTCACTGTTGGCTTCAGGTTGTGGCTTTGATCGCCCCCTCAAGAAACCGACCCCGGTTCAGGCAAAAGTGCTCTCCCCCATCAGTGAAAATGGCGAGAGCCCATTCCTTTGTGCAGATAATCTGAGCGTATCTCCCAAAGGTGTCGCCATCCTCCAGATTGGTGTCGCGCATCCTGAGCAGACCCGCCTCTTCCCACATTTCCAGCAGCTATTTAGTAAACGTCTTCTGGAAAAGGCGCAGCAATCTAGCAAGCATCAAATTCACGATGTCACTCACATCACTCTACAGTCTGATGAGGTCTCACTGCTGGGCAAGGTGAGCAGCGATATGAACCACCAGGTTCGTGAAATCGGCAAGCAGTTCAATAGCCAGCTCGTTGTCCATGGAACCATCAGCCAGATTGAGCAGAGCCACAAAGATAGAAGTTATGCTGATCAAGATGACCATCTGCTCGACAACATCTCTGATGTGATGGCCCGCATCTCTGACAAACTATCAAACATCGCCTGGAGAAATGTCACCTTCAGACTTCAGGTCTTTAATGGCACGACAGGTGATCTCATCCTTGAGAGTGAGACCGAGCAGAAAATATCACTACAAACCGCCGAGCCCCTCTTTCTGTTAACCAGCCCCTCAGAGAGGCAAAAAGATGAGCAGCGCATGCTTGCTACAATTGACTCGCTGATTGACCGACAGATGGCATTTGTCGATGATGCCGCATTCTGTACCCCGGTGAGAGGCAAGGTGCTCGCATCTGATAACCAAACCGCCACCATCAATATTGGTGCCAACTCCAAGGTGAGAGTGGGTGACTATCTTGAGCTGTTTCAATCACGTCTGATTGATATCGATTCTCGCGGAATTGAACATGTTGAAGAGAATAAGGTGGGCCTCTTAAGAGTGACCGCAGTGCAGTCAGATAGTGCGACAGGAAAAATTGAGCAGCTCTCGCGTACTACAGAGATCCAGAAGGGCGACCTCGTACTCTCTTACTAATGGTTCAGGCCGGTCGATCGGCCCGATAGAGCAGGTAACTCCAGAACAGGAGTATCGCCACCGTTGGAATTGAGGCGCTAATAATAGGCGGGAACTGCGTGATCACACCCAGGTGATCGATCATCTGACTCAAGATAAAAAAGATCACTCCCAGAAAGACGCCGGTCATGATCCGTTGACCGATACTCCGCTCCCGGAGTGAGCCAAATACAAACGGCACCGCAACCAGCAACATCCCCAGCGCGGAAAGTGGTAGCAAAATTCTTTTCCAGAAAGAGAGATAGTAGGACTTGGACTCCATACCATTGCTCTCCAGATAACCGGCATAACCATAGAGCTCAGTGAGCGGAATATCCTTGGGTATTAACATCAGTCGTCCCACAGTCTCCTGATCAAAACCGGCCTGTAGCGCCAGAGAATCGATACTTTCAGAAACGCTACTGTTTGCCTTGAATTGAGTTCGGGTGACATCCGATAGTTGCCAGCCATCGGTATTGGACTCGGCACCAGAGGCCCTTAACACCTCACTCAACTGGCCGGCATCATTGAGCTCAAAATAGCTCAGCTGCGCCGCTGAGCCATCATTGGCAAAACTGTTCACATGGATAAAACGTTGGCCATCCTTCACCCAGAAACTGCCACCATCTGAAACATGCACCACCTCTCCAAGGCGTAACGCCCGATACTCCTCGGCATAGCGCACCATATCGGGAGCAAGATATTCACCTATAAGAAACACCATCAGTATAAATAGTGAACCGAGCTTGGTGACCGACATGGAGATCGCCTTAACAGAATCACCGGCAGCCCTGAGTACGGTGAGCTCACTATTTCCGGCCAGTTTGCCAAGGCCAACAATGGTGCCGATCAACACAATAATGGGGAATATCTCATAGGCCTGTGATGGCAGATTGAGGAGCGAATAGACCAGAATAGAGCCGACACCATAGCTATCGGTAATATCGCGCATTTTGTCGACCACGGTGATAAAGGTCTGAATGGCCAGCATCACCATCAGCGACATGGTGATGCTTAAAATAACCGTTTTACCGAGGTAGCGATCAATGATGGTCATCATCATACCGGTGAACGCTCCTGTCGATAGAAGATCACCAATGCGATAGTGAGAGTCGCAATATGGACCCACCAGAGGCCGATCTCAGGAATGAGCGTCTGTTGAGCCACTCCATTTTTCGAGGTGACCAGTAACTGCCCATAAAACATATAGACCACCATCGCCAAAATCAGTTTGCCACCCCTGGCTGAGCGCGGTTGATAGCGACTCATCACCACCGCCACGACAGCCAGTACGATGACCATCAACGCCAGGGTGATCCGCCACTGTAGCTCTGCGGTGTAGGCCGGGCTACTACTACCCCATAATTTAGTGGAGGGCACTGCACGCACCCCAAACTTGGGCAGACCGGGATCTTTTTTCTCAATATAGACGCCATACTCTGCAAAGGAGATCTGCTGGCTATCCTTTTTCTTGTAGTCGATATCGGTGCGAACACCATTCTTCATCACCATCAAGCTGGTTCGCTCACTATCTCCAGGCCGTTCCGTTAACTCTTTAGCATTGGTCACCGAATAGTTATCCGATTCGGTCTTGAAGATCGAGACACCAGCAAAGCGTTGCTGCTCATCACGCCCCTCTGCATAGAAGAGTGAGCCATCAGAGAGTTCGATAAATTTCCGCGGAGCAAGTACAGAGAGATCAGACTGCTGCTCAGACTGGTGCATCACCTCATGATATTTCTGATCGGCTGCGGGAGCGAAGAGCAGTGTCATCCCCCCAACAAACAGACTCACGATGATCGATAGCCCCACAACCAGTGCTAAAAGCTTTTTCCGTTCAAAACCGCAGGCGTAGGCGGCAATCAGTTCATTCTCACCATTCATCCTTCCCAAACTGATGATCAGCGCCAGAAAAAAACTGAGCGGTACAACCAGCACCCAGGTCTCTAATGCACGGATCGCAACCAGCGGTATCAGAAACTCTTTGGCGATCGTGCCGTCGGCCACCTCAGCGAGGTAACGCACCATGAGCGTTCCCAACAAAATCAGAAACAGAATTGTGATCACGCCTATAAAGACTGAAATAATATCTTTAGTGATGTAGCGATATAGAATCACCGGCTTCCCTTATGACAACCTTATAACCATTACTGGAAATCAGGCTTCCAGACAGGTGCTTATACTTAAAGGTAAATTTTGCCATAATGGCGTCAAGAATGTTCGAATCTTATTAAGGATCTCCATGCAATACACCACAAAAACCGGTTCTCTCTCAAAAATAATCACCGCCTGTCTCGTCATTGGGGTCCACGAAAAGAGAAAACTAACACCAGAGGTCGCCACTCTCGACAAAGCGACCGGCGGTCTCATCTCGTCACTGCTTAAATCTGGCGACATGGATGGCAAGTCTGGCTCAACCACCACAATTCATCATCCAACCGGTATTAATGCCAAACGCATTTTGCTGATTGGATGTGGTGAGATGAACAAGTGCACCGCTAAACAGTTCCGCAAGATAGCCATGGCATCAGCCAAAGCGATTAAGGCACTCCCGGTCAATGAGGTGGTCTCTGCCCTGTCGGCAACTGAGGTGGATGATCTTGATCTCTCCTCCAGAGTAAAAGCTGAAATTGAGGCCTACGGCATTAACAGCTACAGCTTTGACCAGCTTAAAAGCACAAAGAGTGGTGGAAGAAAAAAACAGCCCAGGAGCCTCGCCTTCCACAGCCATAACCGCAGTGAGAGCAACCAGATCGCCGATGCCATTAAGCAGGGGGCCGCTATCAGCTCGGGGATCACACTAACTCGGGATCTCTCTAACCTGCCCGGTAACATCTGTACCCCATCCTATCTCGCCAGCCAGGCCAAAAAACTGGAAAAGAGTCACCCTGCAATCAAAACCACAATCCTCAATGAGGCCCAGATGAAGCGACTCGGCATGGGTTCCCTGCTCTCGGTCTCACGTGGATCACGCCAACCGGCCAAACTGATCACCATGGAATATCGTGGAAAAGGAGTTAAGGCCAACACACCTCCAGTTGTTCTGGTCGGTAAGGGGCTCACCTTTGATGCCGGCGGCATCTCACTCAAGCCCTCCGCCAAGATGGATGAGATGAAATATGACATGTGTGGTGGTGCCAGCGTCTTTGGCACCATGCAGGCTGTTGCAGAGATGGAACTGCCTATTCATCTGGTCGGGATCGTGCCCAGCTCTGAGAACATGCCCGATGGTGATGCCAACAAGCCTGGAGACATCGTCACCTCGATGTCTGGTCAGACGATTGAGATCCTCAATACCGATGCAGAGGGGCGACTCATCCTCTGTGATGCGCTCACCTATGCCAAGAAATTCAAACCCGAAGTGGTCATTGATATCGCCACCCTGACCGGCGCCTGTATCGTCGCGCTGGGGAATCACACCGCAGGTCTGTTGGGTAATGATGATCCTCTGGTCGAAGAGTTGCTCGATGCAGGAAAAGATTCTGGGGACCGCGCATGGCAACTTCCCCTATGGGAAGAGTATGACGAGCAGCTTAAAAGCCCGTATGCCGATATGGCCAATATTGGTGGCCCCGGTGCAGGAACAATTACTGCGGCCTGCTTCCTTGCTCGCTACACCAAAGAGTATCGCTGGGCCCATCTCGATATCGCCGGTACGGCATGGAATAGCAATGGTATTGAAGGGGCTAGTGGTCGTCCCGTACCGATGCTGACTCAGTTCCTGATCAATCGGGCAGGAAAGTAATATTCAGGTTATGACTCAGGTCGATTTTTATATTCTCGAAGACAACCAGCGCGACCAGTTCGCCTGCCGTCTGGCCGAGAAGATCTACTCTCAGGGAAGGACGGTCTACATCCATACTCAGGGAGATGTTCAGAGCCGCCATATTGATCAGCTACTGTGGACCTTTCGTGAAGGTAGCTTTGTTCCACACCACAGTGATTGCGATGCTGGTGAGCATAAATCGAGCCCTGTAGAGATCGGCAGCGGTGATCTGGGAGAGCAACATAATGAGGTGTTGATTAACCTCGCACCGGAGGTGCCACTCATCTTTAGCCGCTTTGAGCGGGTTGCTGAGATAATCCCTGAAGGTGAAGAGGATCGCATTTCTGGTCGAGAACGCTTCCGTTTTTACCGTGATCGGGGTTATCCTCTAAACTCACACAACATAAAACCGGTATAGGTTATGGATTCATTTGCTACAGCTTGCGATAAAGATGCCCTGCTCAATGAGCTGGACGACGTCTTGCATATGCTTGACGATGAGCTCTACGCCCTCTCTCACAGCCCTTTAAATGGTCTTGAGATCCCTGTTTTAAAAAATCCTGTTGATAAAGATGCCACCCTGCAGGGTCAGCTGCCACTATTGGGAGAAGATGCTCGTAGCATCAAAATGGAGGAGTCAGAAGTTGAGACTCTGGTTGATCTTTTGATTGAGCGCCAACTCCCCAAACTTCGAGCTGAGCTACGACAGTCAATTCTGAACGAAGTCCACCGCATCCTTCCCAACAAATAACAGCTGCTGAATCTTCAGCCCTTTCAAAAAAATTATATTTTTAGTTGCAGCGATATTATCGTAATAGCGACCTGATATTAATCTCCTGCCATATCTCTAACTGTTGTTTAAACTTTAACTTCGATATACCACTTGGGTTTGATCCGACCAAAATCAGTTCTCACATTTGATCTTAAAGACTTTTTTGAATCCAGCACATATTGATGCTCATCATCACGAACAAACACAACCCAATGCCAGTAGGCTCTCCCCTTTTCCAGATGCCACTTGGTTGATAGTAGCGCGCAGTCCGGTAGTTCATCCCAGCCGGTAAATGGCTTCTCTCTCTTCGCTGTTTCAACACCCAGTTGTGCGAGCAATTTTCGGATGTAGTCTGTTTCAGACCACAGCTTAGAGTCATCGGCATAGATGCCCAGGTTATTGGCTATCTTTTTTGCAGCAGGATAGGTGATGCCGGCAATAGCGGCAGAGCTGGCAATCGCACATCCTGTTTGCTCTTGTTGTATAACCGGTTTCATTCGTTTACCAATCTACTCATTTTCGTGAGATACAACGACAGCCGCCTCACCATCAAAGTCTATTGAGACATTAAGGGTGATCGGACGACAACAGACCTGACAATCTTCAATATACTGCTGATTATCAACCGAGCAATCCAGGAGAACGGTGATGGTCTCGCCACAATAGGGGCACTCGATATCTCTCTCTATTAACTGATTCATAGATCAGATTTTAACTGGCACTCTCTTTGGAAGCAAAACTGGCATGAAGTATCAGATATCCGATAATTCCGGAGAGCAGCGAACCGAGGATAATTCCCAGACGCTCATCAAACAGTAGATTGACGCTGGTCTCTTTGAAAACGAGAGAGCCGATAAACAGACTCATGGTAAAACCGATCCCACGAAGTGCCACTGTTCCGTAGAGAGCACCACATGTCATGCCCGGTGGCATATGGGTTAACTTCATCTTAATCGAAAACCAGCAGAGACCAAAGATGCCCACCTGTTTTCCAATAAACAGACCGAGCGCAATGCCTAACGGTACGCTGTGTAAAAGCTGTTCAGCTCACGCTTTAACTCTAAATCCACTAAAAAAAATAAAAACTGCCATCAAGCCATCATTAATCCACAGCAGTAGCGACTTGGTGATCTCAAATGCTCAGATTCTGATCTCCACAGGCGTATCAATCAACAGCGCGTAATAGGATTGCTGCGGCGTGTTGGCTAAAATAATTGCCAGTAATGCTGAAAAGATGAGGATGATTCTACCAGCTGTTTCCAGCTTGAAAAATCGGATAGAAAGGACTCTTTAGAAATGATTATGAGTAATTTGGTGATGATAAAATGTGGGAATATCTGTGATTAGTAAAAAGCATATTTGTTCCGTCCACAGAAGAGCAAAAGATAACCCAATAGTTCATAACTTAGCAGGGTCAGCCGGCTTTTGTTCCAATCTCACTTAGTTCCCTCAAGATAGATGGCATCCATCGAAAACCCTTCCACCGGCTCAACATCAGACCTGGTGATGTTAAATCCAGCCTTGTCTACCAATGATACGATCTCATCAGCACGGTATCGGAGTGCGACAATATCTGATTCATCTCCATAGTCGATAGCCCCTGCACCCTCCCAGGTGGCGATAACCAGTTGCCCATTTGGTTGCAATACCCGGTTCCACTCACAGAGGGCCCGATAGGCATCCTCAGAATCAAGGTGATGAAGAGCAAAGAAGTTAATAACAGCAACAGCAGAGCCATCTTCAATTGAGTTCAAATCACGCATATCAGCGGCCTGGAACTGAGCAGAGGATCCCAGCCTGTCACTGGCGATAGCGACCATTCGAGGAGAGAGATCTATCCCCAAAAGAGAACGGTTTTTATCGTACCGGTCGTGATACATCTTCAGCATATGGCCTGAACCACAGGCTGTATCGATCAAGGTACCCTGCATCTTTTCGATTTTATGATGCAGACGGCCAAGGGTATCTGAATAGAGCGGGAGGTCGATCTCAGAATCCATCATCTCTGAGTACCAATCCGCCGATGCCTCATACAATTCGCAAACTTCATCAGGTGCAGAGGCTTTCATCATTGATCTCTACTCTTTACTAATTAAAAGTAGCTTTAACAGACAGGCTGTTAAAGCACATCTGCAGCATAGTCGGCCAGACGTGAACGCTCTCCTCGTACCAGTGTGACATGACCACTGTGTTCCCAGTTCTGGAACTTATCGACCACATAGGTGAGACCTGAATTGGTCTCTGTCAGATAGGGGGTATCGATCTGGGCGATATTTCCTAGACAGACCACCTTGGTACCGGGTCCGGCACGGGTTATCAACGTTTTCATCTGTTTAGATGTGAGGTTTTGAGCCTCATCAATGATGATGAATTTTTGCAGGAAGGTGCGGCCACGCATGAAGTTGAGCGAGCGAATCTTGATCCGTTTATTGACCAGATCCTGTGTCGCCTGTTTCTCCCAGTCACTGTGATCCTCTTCCTGAGTAAGCACCTCAAGATTATCCATCAGCGCCCCCATCCAGGGGGTCATCTTCTCCTCTTCGGTTCCGGGGAGGAAACCGATATCTTCACCTACCGGAACGGTGACGCGGGTGACGATAATTTCACTGTATAGATTGTCATCCAGTGTTTGTGCCAATGCTGCCGCCAGAGTGAGCAGCGTTTTCCCGGTGCCGGCCTGACCCACAAGAGTGACAAAATCTATCTCGGGATCCATCAACAGGTTAAGCGCATAGTTCTGCTCACGGTTGCGTGCAGAGATACCCCAGACATTGTGATGGGCATAATCCTTAACCACCTCAATGGTCGCCCCATCTTCCTCATTAATCTCTCGAACTACGGCATCAAAAGGGCTCGCCTCATCATCTTTGTAGATGAACTCATTGCGATACCATGAATCGATATCTGGACCTCTCAGGCTATAGTAGGTTCGCCCCTCCTCCTGCCACGAACGCATATCTTTTTCGTGTCGATCCCAGAAGTCTTCGCTCAGTTCGGTCACACCGCGATAGAGCAGGTCGACATCATCAAGCACCTGGTCGTTACGGTAGTCTTCACTATGAATCCCCAGCACCGACGCCTTGATACGCATATTGGTATCTTTAGAGACCAGTGTAACCAGACAGTCGCTACGGTGCTGTTGCAGCGCGAGAGCGGTACCCAGAATGGTGTTATCCGATTTACCACCCGGAAGAGTGTCAGGCAGATTGATCGCAATTTTTTCGGTCTGAAAGAAGAGTCGACCGGTGGCATATTTTGCATTGCTGAGGGACGAGTTAATCGCCTGCCCCTCTTCATCGGTATCCCCTAAAGGCACACCGTCGCCGATGGTCTCCAGTGATGGCGCTTTCGCCATCAGGCTATCCATGAAGCGACTCGCCTGACGTGCATTTCGAGCCACCTCAGTATGGCCCTTTTTATTGTTATCTAGCTCTTCGAGTACCGTCATCGGCAGATAGATGTCGTGCTCCTGAAACCGGAAGAATGCCGTTGGATCGTGCATCAGCACATTAGTATCAAGAACGTATAATTTTTTCTTTGAATCACTCATCGACTGTGGCTCCTGATAATTAACTAAGTTCTTTTAGGGTGGAGAGAATCTCTTCGATATGTCCCTTCACCTTCACTTTGCGCCACTCTGCCGCAAGCTTGCCCTTGGGATCGATGAGAAAGGTGCTGCGCTCAACCCCCATTAGCTTTTTGCCATACATGTTCTTCTCTTTAATGACATCAAACAGCTGACAGAGCTTCTCCTCCTGATCTGCCAGAAGCTCAAATGGAAATTCATGTTTGGCCTTGAAGTTGGTGTGCATCTTTACACTATCACGCGAGACACCAACAACCACTGCATTGAGCTTTTCAAACTCTGCATAGTGGTCACGGAAATCTTTTCCTTCCGTGGTACAGCCGGGAGTGTTGTCTTTGGGATAGAAGTAGATGATGAGCCACTTTCCCCGGAATTGATGGGCCGAGATATTTTGTTCGCCGGTGGCTGGAATAGAAAATTTGGGGATTACCTTACCTAGCTCTACACTCATCTAAGTTCCTTCAGTTAAAGTTTTAATATCTCTAACTATCCCTCAAATAGATGACGCTGTCACTACCGATTTGTCCTCAATAGCGCCTTATTTTTCTCGAAAATTTATGACTCGTAGGGTTCGCCGATAAAGTTATACCAGGCCTCTCTCGCCTCCTCCAATAACATGTAGTTGACCGGCACCAGAATGAGCGTAATGAATGTGGCAAAAAGGATCCCAAAACCGAGAGAGACCGCCATCGGGATGAGGAATTGTGCCTGTGTCGACTGCTCAAACAGCAGGGGCATCAGACCGATGAAGGTGGTCAATGAGGTGAGCATTACCGGTCTGAAACGGGCCGCCCCCGCATTCAGTACCGCCTCTTGTAGAGAGTGCCCCTTCTCATTTTTATGGTTATTGATAAAGTCGACCA
>JAPHSO010000275.1 GCA_026193675.1 Gammaproteobacteria bacterium
AGCGCCCCACTTCCCGCAAACAGGTCAAGACAGCTAGCTCCAAGAATGTAGGGTTGCAACCAGTTAAAAAGCGTTTCACGGACCCGATCGGGTGTGGGCCGAATCGCCGCCACATCAGGAAACTGGAGCTTACGGCCACGCCACTCGCCACCGATAATGCGAAACTGGTTACTCCCAGAACTGGTTTGGGGTTTACTCTGAGAGTTGGATCGAGAACGCTTCACGATTATTTACCACCCACCATCACCAGGTGCATTTGGTCTGGCTCAATATGTTTTTGATAGGCTTCACGAATCTGCTCGACGCTAACCGCATTTATTTTTTTACTAAAGCTCTCTAGATAATCGAGCGGGAAGCCATAAAACCCGATCACCAGAACGTAGCTCATCAGATCGCTATTGGAATCTATCTTCAGCGGGAACCCCCCGGTAATGTTGCTCTTGGCTGCAATCAGCTCTTTTGTCGTCGGCCCCTCTTCAACAAAACGTTGCAGCGTCTCGCGTAACACTTTCAGGGACTCATCCGCCTGCTCATTCTTGGTCTGTAGACCTAAAACAAATGTACCGATCTCACGCATCGGATTGAAATAGCTATAGACGCTATAAGAGAGGCCTCGCTTCTCACGCACCTCTTCTGTCAGACGTGAGACAAAACCGCCTCCGCCGAGGATGTAGTTGCCCAGATAGAGGGCAAACTTATCACTATCACCACGACGGTAACCTAATTGCCCTAGCAGGATATGGGTCTGCGAGGATTCATGCTCGATCCGCTGCTCTTGTGCAGGCATATCACCAGGAACGGGCAGCTTAGAGGCTTTGCTCCCTTGAGGGAGATGCTGGGTCACCTGTTCAGCAATCTGTTCAGCACGCTGACGATCCACTGCTCCGACTATCACCACCAGGGCATTGCGGCTGACATAATATTGCCTGTAGAAATTGAGCAGGTCATCTTGAGTGATCGCTTTAACGCTCGCTTCGGTGCCACTCTCGGGGCTGGCATAGGGGTGGTTTCCATACAGGGATTTGTAGAACGCCTTACTGGCAATAGTCCCCGGCTTCTGCTGCTGATGGGTCAAGGAAACCAGCATCTGTTCCCGCACCCGTTCAACGGCACCATTGGGGAAAGTGGCTCTTCCAACAACTGTCGAGAAGAGCTTTAACGCAGGCTCAAGTAGATCCTTTTGAGTCAAACTTCTCAGAGAGATGGTCGCCATGTCCATTCCTGCAGCACTCGACAACTGAGCACCCAGATCATCAAAGCCGGTGGCAATCTGATCCACATTCAAATCTCCAGCCCCCTCTTCCAACATACCATTGGTAAAAAGAGAGATACCGGGGTTATCGCCATCCCGTGCACTACCGGCGTCAAAGGCGATCTTGATATCAACCATCGGTAGCTCTAGCGCTTCAACAAAATAGACACTGGCCCCTTTTGTTGTCTGCCAATGCTCAATATTGGGGCTGGCGTTCACCAGAATAGGGCTCAACAAAACCACTAGCAGAAGCGAAAGTCGGTTCAGATTCATTGTGCTGCTCCCTGCTCTTTTTGCTTAGGATTGAGTCTAGCCACAGTCAGCCGATCATCGATCAGAAATTCACGTGCCACCGAACGAATTTGTTCAGCAGTCACACTGGAGATCCGCTCCGCATATCGCTCCCCTTCACGCCAGTCGATCCCGACAGTCTCCAGTTGGCCAATCTGCATCGCCTGATAGAAGATCGAATCACGTTCATAGACCTTGGCTGAGGTGACCTGGGCCTTGACCCGCTTAAGTTCAGCCTCTGTAACCAATTCGTTCTGCACTTTTTTAATCTGCCTGCGAAGAGCATCTTCAACCTTATCCAGACCACCACCATTGGCACCATTGGTCGGTACCCCTTCGAGGGTAAAGAGGCTGGCATTTTTTGCAATCAGGTCGTAACCGGCCCCCACAGATGCGGCAATCTCCTCACCTCGAACCAGATCACGACTTAAACGCGAGGAGTCGCCACCATCAAGAATGTGGGCCAGCATCTCCAGCGCATAGGCCTTCCAGGGCTCATCGGCTGTCCTTAACACCGGGGTTTTGTAGCCCATGATAAGAACCGGCACTTTGGCCTGCACATTGACCTCAATACGCCGCTCACCATGCTGTTCAGGCTCAATTCTCGGCTTCTGTGGTGTTTTATCACTCCGCTCTATCGCACCAAAATATTGCTCTGCCATCACGATGACCTGAGCGGGTTCAACATCACCAGCCACAACCAGCGTTGCATTATTTGGGGCGTACCAGAGACGATACCACTCAGCCAGATCTTCCACCTTGAGGTTCTCCAGATCGTTCATCCAGCCGATAATTGGATTGTGGTAAGCGCTCGCCTGAAATGCGGTTGCCATAAACTGCTCATAGGTCAGTGC
>JAPHSO010000020.1 GCA_026193675.1 Gammaproteobacteria bacterium
ATGCGACGTTGAGCCCCACATGCTTCATCGCACAGAATGCACGACTGCCGGCAAGCGATGCACCAATAGCAACCTCAAGAGAGACCTTTTCGTTGATCGACCATTCGGTATAGATATCACCATAGGGGGCGGTGTACTCGAGAATCTCCGTTGAAGGGGTGCCGGGGTAGGCTGCGGCAACTCGACAACCGGCCTCCCACATGCCTCTAGCAATCGCTTCGTTGCCGGACATGAAGAGACGTTCGGTGGATGCTTGTGTATTAGTTTGGCTCATAATTTATCTATCCAATTAAATGCTGAATTTATTTGCGGTGGTCGATGACACGAACGGCTTTACCCTGTGAACGGGGCACCTCTCCAACACCTTTGACCTCAACCCGGCAAGAGACACCGATGAAATCTTTAATATCTTTGGTGACATTGGCGGCAACACGCTGCATCGCCTCATCCCCCTGTTCGGCTAGTGGGGCAGTCGCCTCAACATTGACTCGCATGGTGTCCATGTTGCCTTCGCGGAAGACCTCAATTTGATAGAAGGGGCTTAGGGTTTCAGTGCGAACCAGTACCGACTCCACCTGAGATGGGAATACATTGACGCCACGAATGATCAGCATGTCATCGGTTCGACCGGTGATACGTTTCATACGCACATGGGTACGGCCACATTTACAGGGGCTGGCATCCAGTACAGAAATATCACGGGTGCGATAACGCAGAATCGGGAAGGCCTCTTTGGTCAGTGAGGTGAAGACCAGCTCTCCCTCTTCACCATAGGGGAGGGGTTCACCGCTATCAGGATCGACCACCTCAACATAGAAATGATCCTCCCAAACATGTAGTCCGTTTTTGGCCTCAATACACTCAACCGACACACCAGGACCGATGATCTCAGAGAGACCATAGATATCGATGGCATCAATTCCGAGACGGGATTCGATCTCAAAACGCATTTCGTCGGTCCAGGGCTCGGCACCAAAAATACCGATCTTTAGCGGCAATTTACGAATATCGATCCCTTCGCTTTCAGCCTCTTCGGCAATATTTAGTGCGTAGGAGGGGGTGCAACCGAGAGCATGGGGTGCAAAGTCATTAATCAGCATCACCTGCTTCTGGGTCTGTCCTCCCGACATAGGAACGACAGTACATCCCAGACGTTCAGCGCCATAGTGAAAACCGAGACCACCGGTGAAGAGGCCATACCCATAGGCATTATGGAATCTCTCTCCGCCCTTAAGGCCAGCAGCAGAGATGGAGCGGGCCATGAGATCAGACCAGGTGCTGATATCCCGTTGGGTATAACCGACAACTGTCGGTTTACCTGTGGTGCCTGAAGAGGCGTGAACCCGGGCAACTTGATTATCGGGGACAGCAAACAATCCAAAAGGATAGTTTTCTCGTAGATGCTCTTTCTCAGTGAAGGGGAGGTGGCGAATATCGGCTAGTGTTTTCAGATTCTCGGGTTTAAAACCGAGCTCATCCATCGCTTCACGGTAAGCCCTTACGTTGGCATAACAGCGCTCAACGGTACTTTTCAGACGTTTGAACTGAAGGGCTTCCAACTCTTCACGTGGCATCGTTTCAAATTCGCTATGCAATATCATCGCTCTTCTCTCAATATCGGAATTTAAAAAATGGAATCAACTTACTGCCAAAGCGTTTCTTATCGATTCGGTTGGCAGGAACATCGTCCTCTCATTCTTGATTAGCTTTATAAAATTAAACTGACGGTAGTAGCCGCTGGATATCTCATCCTTTAGGTCAACATAGAGTCCAACAAGTCCCATCTGATCGGCAATCTCAAGGGTTCGCTTCATGGCGTAGATCACGAGAAGCGCGCCATAACCATGGTGTTGTTCATCTTTCGCGGTTGCCAGACGGGCCAGCTTTGCTGCGACTCTGTTCTCGCCAGCATAGTAGGTAGACTCACTTTCATTTTGGTTCAGGAACACCTCACAGAGCGTGAGAGTCACATAGCCGAGGATGATTTTTGGCTTGCTGTTATCGATGAGGACGTAAGTACGTGAGACCGCA
>JAPHSO010000236.1 GCA_026193675.1 Gammaproteobacteria bacterium
ATGGCGTCCATGTGATGCGGTTGAAGCTGCAGTTTCCTGGGCAAACGCGATTGAGCGTAAAGATGGTCCTTCGACTCTGATCTTCTCGCGCCAGGGTCTGCCTCACCAGGAGCGCACTGACGCACAGATCGCTGATATCTCTAAGGGTGGTTACATCCTGAAAGATTGTGACGGCACTCCTGATGCGGTCATCATCGGCACCGGTTCTGAAGTTGCGCTGGCTGTTGATGCAGCTGCGGCAATGTCTGGTAAGAAGATTCGTGTGGTTTCAATGCCATCTGTTGATGCATTCGAAGCGCAGGATGAAGCCTATCGCTCATCTGTACTGCCAAAAGTACCTACCGTTGCTGTTGAAGCTGCAGTTACTGCTGCCTGGTACAAGTATGCTGATGCAGTTGTTGGTATCGACCACTTTGGTGAGTCTGCTCCAGCAGACCTGCTCTTCAAAGAGTTTGGTTTCACTGTAGAGAATGTTGTGAAGACTGTTGAGTCAGTACTTTAAGATTTTTGAATTTTTGAATTTTTAAATTTTTATTATTAGTAATTAGGAGAATTAATTATGACAGTTAAAGTCGGTATTAATGGTTTTGGTCGTATCGGCCGTATGGTATTCCGTGCAATCGCAAAAGATTTCCCTGGACTTGAGGTTGTTGGTATCAACGACCTGCTTGAGCCAGACTACCTCGCATATATGCTGAAGTATGACTCAGTACACGGCCGTTTCGGTGGTGATGTTGCAGTTGACGGTTCTAACTTTGTCATCGACGGCAAGAAAGTTCGTCTGACTGCTGAGCGTGATCCTGCTGACCTTAAGTGGGGCGACATCGGTGCAGATATGGTTATCGATTGCACAGGTTTCTTCCTCACCGAAGAGGGTTGTCAGAAGCATATCGACGCTGGTGCTAAGAAAGTTGTGATGTCTGCTCCTTCTAAGGATGGCACTCCAATGTTCGTACACGGCGTTAACCACAACGAGTATGCCGGTCAGGCGATCGTTTCTGCTGCATCTTGTACCACTAACTGCCTGGCGCCTGTTGCTAAGGTTCTGAATGACAATTGGGGTATCAAGCGTGGTCTGATGACTACCGTTCATGCTGCAACCGCTACCCAGAAAACTGTTGACGGTCCTTCTATGAAAGACTGGCGCGGTGGTCGTGGTATCCTCGAGAACATCATCCCATCTTCAACTGGTGCTGCAAAAGCTGTAGGCGTTGTACTGCCTGAGCTGAATGGCAAGCTGACCGGTATGGCTTTCCGTGTCCCAACTTCAGACGTATCTGTTGTTGACCTCACCGTTGAGCTTGAGAAAGAGGCAACTTATGCAGACGTATGTGCTGCTATGAAAGCTGCTTCAGAAGGCGAGATGAAAGGTACCCTTGGTTACACCGATGAGAAGGTTGTCTCTACCGACTTCCGTGGTATTGGCCAATCTTCAATCTTCGATGCAGAAGCAGGTATTGCTCTTGATGGAACCTTCATGAAGGTTGTTTCATGGTATGACAATGAGTATGGCTATACTGCAAACATGCTTCGTTTCGTCGAGCACGTAGCAGCAAACTAAAATTTGAGGATCTTTTCCGCGCTAGCGGCGTTGTCGAGATACTTTGAGTGCTCACGTACTATTTGTACGCTCCGCGCTCAAAACATCTCTCCGCCTTGCTAGCCCGAAAAACCTCTCTCAAATTGGTTATGTTTGGGGGGAGAGTTTTTCTCCCCTCAATACATAAAAATTATTTGCCAAGTCTTTCTATATAGATAGTTTGGCAAATCGTTTTTAAAGTTTTGAAAAATTGTTAGGAGTTTCACCATGTCTTTTATCAAACTGACTGATCTTGATCTTGCAGGAAAGCGCGTACTGATTCGTGCAGACCTTAACGTGCCCGTAAAAGATGGCAAAGTAACTTCAGATGCGCGTATCACCGCATCTATGCCCACTATTGAGCACTGCATTAAAGCGGGTGCCAAGGTTATGGTCTTCTCTCACCGTGGTCGTCCTACCGAAGGTGAAGTTGACGCTGAGAACTCAATGCAGCCTATCGCTGAAGATCTTTCAGCCAAGGTGGGTAAAGAGGTTCGCCTGATTAAAGATTATGTTGATGGTGGCTTCGATGTTGCCGAAGGTGAAGTGGTTCTACTTGAGAATGTGCGCTTCAATGCAGGTGAGAAGAAAGATGACGAAGCGCTGGCCAAGAAATATGCAGCACTATGTGACGTATTCGTAATGGATGCCTTCGGTACTGCTCACCGTGCCCAGGCCTCTACCCATGGTGCTGGAAAGTTTGCTCCCACCGCTTGTGCCGGTCTGCTGCTAGCCAATGAGCTGGATAGTTTGGAGAAGGCGCTGGCCAATCCTGCACGCCCAATGGTCGCTATCGTGGGTGGTTCTAAAGTTTCTACCAAGCTGACTGTTCTTGAAGCACTCTCTGAGAAGGTTGACCAACTGGTTGTTGGTGGTGGTATTGCCAACACTTTCCTCAAGGCGATGGGTCACAATGTGGGCAAGTCACTCTGTGAAGATGACCTGGTTGATACCGCCAAGACTCTTGTTGAGAAGATGAAGGCACGTGGTGCCAACATTCCAATCGCTACCGATGTGGTTTGTGGTAAAGAGTTCAGCGAGACTGCCGAGGCAACTCTGAAAGCTGCTGGTGATGTTGAAGATGACGATATGATTTTTGATATCGGTCCTGACTCAGCTAACGAGCTTGCCGAGATCATCAAGAAGGCCGGTACCATCGTATGGAATGGCCCAGTTGGTGTTTTCGAGTTTGATCAGTTTGGTGAAGGTACCAAGAC
>JAPHSO010000293.1 GCA_026193675.1 Gammaproteobacteria bacterium
ATCATGAACAGGCCCATTAAGCTCATTCTTGCACTCTGCATCGCAACCGCCTTCGGAACACTCCATGCCGATGAACTGGACGAAATCACCATGGGGGTTATCAATGAGTCCGACATCAATATTGATGATATAGCCCAAACCATCGAACTTCCCTCTGTAGAGGAGCTGAAAGAGCGGATTCGTGAACGTGAACGTGAAAATGAAGATGAGACGGAAGGCGAAGCTGAACGTGAACGGAACGAAAACCAAAACGAAGGTGATGATGACTCATCATCTGAGGTAGATGATGCAAAAGGTGATGCTGAGCAGGAACAAGAACAGGAACACAGCGATCTCGAAGATGAAAAACAGGATATGGATCAGGAGCGAGAAGGGCTTGAAGATGAAAAGCAGGATATGGAGCAAGAACGCGAAGAGCTAGAAGATCATAAAGATGAAATGGAACAGGAGCAGGAAGAGGCAGGAGAGGAGCATCATTCAGAGGATGACTAGAATTTAACTTCTACCTGTATTATTTTAAAAACCACCCTCCTGATTTCAGGAGGGTGGTTTTTCAATGGATGAGAACATGAAAATAAGAACGCCGCTACTAAGTGTCATAAGTGCCATAACATTGCTCGCCAGTCCACCTGCCTTCGCAGAAAAAAGCCACTTCCAGAGTGGCATTTCAGCATTTAAGGAGGGTAACTTTAATGTGGCCTGCCAACATTTCAACAGAGCCTATCAGAGTGGATTAAGAAAGAGCTCGCTGCTCTACAATTTGGGCGTATGTCATTACAAAACGGGAAAGTACCAGGAGTCTAAAAAATGGTTTGAGCAGTTGACCAAGGTCGACTCGCTCGCTCAAGTTGCACACTACAATCTGGGTCTAATCGCCCAAAAAGAGGCTAAGCCTGAAGCGGCTAACCACCACTTCAGACTTTCCCAAAAAGGGAACAACAGCACCATAACCACTCTCGCCACCCGCAATTTAGATGCGAATCAGAAGGACGGCGGGCAGCTACCACAAACTGGGAGCGGCTCAAAGGGCTTCACCCTGCTTAACCTGGCGTTTGGATATGATGACAATATTGTCGATCCGGCAGCAACCGCCGCCTCCAATGCGGGGGATAACTATCTGTCACTGTTTCTCGTAGCCTCACAAAAACTAGATTCCGACAGCAAGAATGGCTGGAGTGTTAAAGGCAGCTTCTACCAGACTGACTACTTCTCTGTAAGCGCCTATGATATGACCAGTATCAAGGGTGGCATCACTCGTGCAATCGATAATCAAGATTGGCCCTTATGGCTCTCTCTTGACTACAGCCAGACCACATTGGGTGGTGCCAGCTATCTCAGCAAAACAACCCTGACGGTTAAAAGTAGAAACCATAAACTCAATAGCGGCACACTTGATCTCCGCCTCCGCTTCAACTCGATCAATGCAAGTTCCGTCTATAACTATCTGGGCGGATCTCAGATCCAGTTACGAGTTGAGAACCGCTGGCGTGGCGAGCAGCAAAAACAGTTACGAATCGGCTATGACTATGAACAGAACAGCCGTAACGACAAACAGGCCCCTTTTGTCAGCTACTCACCCACTCGCCACACATTTTCCCTGAGGGGACGGAGTGAGCTGAACGGGGCATGGCTCGGCAGGGCGCGCCTGAGTTACCGTATCAGTCAGTATCCGGCCGACAGCAATCCGCAGCGCCGTAAAGATATGACAACAACGGTTGGATTCTCTGCCGAACGTCGTCTCTGGAAAAATTGGGATTTCACAGCGGGTCTAAAACATACCGATAACAGCTCAAACATTGCTGCCAGCAGTTACAGTCGTAACGAACTCTCTCTACAGCTCTCTCGTCTATTCTAAATAGTTGGTCAATCACATCGGGTGATAGCAGCCTCTGCTATCACCTTTTCATTAATTGACAGAGTGCTCACTAAAGTCAGCCAGATATAGACGCCACTAACCGCACTTGAGATACTAAACACCAATATCTGTAACCTCGATAGAGACCATGACCATTAAAGTTGGAATAGTGATGGATCCGATAGGATCGATTAACTATAAAAAAGATAGCTCACTGGCGATGTTATGGGCAGCTCAGGATAGAGGGTGGCCGCTCCACTATATGGAGCCGAACGATCTATTTCAAAGAGATGGAATTTCATACGCACAGATGCGCCCACTTAAGGTCTTCAGAGATGCCACACACTGGTATGAGCTGGGTGAGATAGAGACCACTCCGCTACATGAACTAAATGTGATTCTGATGCGTCAGGATCCACCATTTGATCTCAACTTTCTCTACACCACCCATATTCTGGGGCAGGCTGAGCAGCGTGGAACCCTGGTGGTCAACCGCGCCCAATCGATTCGCGATGCCAACGAAAAACTTTTCTCCACAGAGTTTCCTCAATGCACCACACCGGTTCTGGTGACTCGCAATGGAGAGCAGATCCGTGAGTTTATTGCCCAACAGGGAGAGGTGATTCTAAAACCCCTCGATGGCATGGGTGGCGCCTCGATCTTCAAGGTCTCCCCTGACGACAGCAATACCAGCGTCATTATTGAGACCCTGACTGAGCATGGCACGCAGCTCATCATGGCGCAGAAGTTTATCCCCGAGATCAGTGCCGGAGATAAACGAATTCTGCTGATCGACGGTGAACCTGTCCCCTACGCTCTGGCCCGAATACCGGCCAAGGGGGAGCTGCGTGGCAATCTGGCCGCAGGCGGTCGAGGTGAGGGAGTACCCCTGAGTGAGCGTGACTACTGGATCTGTGAACAGGTCGCCCCAGAGCTCAAACGACGTGGTCTACTTTTCGTCGGTATCGATGTGATTGGCGACTACCTGACCGAGATCAATGTCACCAGCCCCACCTGTATTCGCGAGCTTGATGAACAGTATGGACTCGACATCGCAGGGAACCTGATGGATAAAATAGAGTCTAAATTGGAAATCTAGCCACCGCTGACCGCCCCTATTTGATGTCAACCATTACACTTCCCTTTCGTAAAGACGATCCTCTTGGTATCGCCATCTTTGCTGCGGCGGCGCTCCATCTGCTGGTCATTCTCGGAGTAGAGTTCGACTTTCTCGATCCCTCCAAGATAGAGCAGCCACCACGTTCACTGGATGTCACCCTGGTACAAAGCAAGAGTAAAGAGGCCCCCAAAGAGGCCGACTATCTGGCCCAGGCCAATCAGATTGGTGGCGGAATGGTTGAAAAAAAGGTGCGTCCCACATCTCCACCACCCACCCCCAAACCACGCCATGAACAACGGGGAGAGGCTGCCCGTAGTCAGCAGCGGCTAATTCCTGAACAGCAGGTCCAACAGAAACAACAGCGCCTACTCACCACCCAGCAGAGTGACAAACAGATCAGCGTTAAAGAGTCACAGCGCGAAAAGATCGACAAACAGCTCCCCTCACCGGCTCAGATGTTGATGCGCAGCCGGCAGATCGATCAGGCCTTTGCTGAACTGCGAGAGATACGTCAAATTACCGCCCAAAAACCGCGGGAACGTTACATCACTGCCAATACACGGGAATACACCTTTGCCAGTTACGAGAATAGTTGGCGTCAAAAGATAGAACGTATCGGTAACCTCAACTACCCAGAAGAGGCCAAACGCAAAAGCGTTAGCGGCACCCTGCTATTGGATGTCGCCATCAAACCCGATGGCTCTCTGGCAGATGTGAAGGTGATCCGCTCATCGGGGAATCAGATCCTTGATGATGGGGCGATCTATATCGTTAAGCTGGCGGCACCGTTTGCACCATTTACCCCAGAGATTCGTAAACAGGTCGACATCCTGCACATCACTCGCTCATGGCAGTTTAAGAACAATAACCGTCTCGAAACATACCGCTAACTGAGGTAGGATGGCGCCTATGGATCCTGCCAACTCACTCAAGAACCACTTCCTGATTGCCATGCCCAATCTGGGCGATCCCAACTTCTACCATACCGTCACCTATATCTGTGAGCACAATGATGAGGGGGCGATGGGCATTGTCATCAACCGCCCCTCCGCAACAACCCTCAACGATATGCTGCCGCAGATGGGATTGAAACCAACGCCCCAGTATATGGATCTGGTGGTTCTAGAAGGTGGTCCTGTCGAACAGGAGCACGGCTTTGTCATTCATACCCCAACAGGTGAGTGGCAATCCTCAATGTCGATCACCGATAACGTCACCCTCACCACCTCACGCGATATTCTTGAGACGCTGACCCAAGCCGATGGACTCGATAAATTCATCATCGCCCTAGGTTATGCCGGATGGGGAGCGGGACAACTGGAACAGGAGATTCTTGAAAATAGCTGGCTGACAGTCCCCGCCAATGAAGAGATTCTGTTTGACCTCTCCTACAGTGAACGCTGGCAGGCGGCTGCAAATATCCTGGGGATCGACCTGAACCAGCTCTCATCTCAGGCCGGCCACGCATGACGCTAGCGGATCAAGAGATACCTCCCCGCGTTGTCCTTGGATTTGATTTTGGTGAAAAGAGAATAGGTGTTGCCGTCGGCCAGGAGCTGACCGGCCAGGCGCGCGGCCTCACAACACTGAGCAGTAAAAATCGTCAACCCGATTGGGAGAGCATCAGCCGCCTGATTGAGGAGTGGCGCCCCAATTTACTGATCGTCGGACGCCCTCTACATATGGATGGCACTGAACAACCGCTCACCCATTTAGCATATCGCTTTGGGAATCGCCTCTCGGGGAGGTACAATCTCCCTGTTGAGCATGTCGACGAACGACTGAGCTCATACGAGGCAGAGCAGGAGCTTAGTGAAGAGTCGAAAATTTTCACCAAGTCCGATATCGACAAACGCGCTGCCGAAAAAATTTTACAGAGCTGGCTGGATAATAACCGTCGCCTCTCCGCAAAAATAGATGACAAATTATGAGCATTGATCCGAACCGACTGATAGAGAAGATGGCACAACAGCTGCGCCAGGAGCTGAGTGATGAGTTGCTTGCCGAGGCGGTCATGATCGGTATCCATACCGGTGGTGTCTGGGTGGCCGAACAGCTACATCAGCAGCTCAACCTCACCAATCCACTGGGGCTGCTCGATATTAACTTCTATCGTGATGACTTTTCACAGGGTGGCCTGCACCCCCAGGTACGCCCATCAACACTGCCGGTCGACCTTGAGAACAAAACCATCATCCTTGTCGATGACGTGCTCCAGAGTGGGCGCACCATTCGCGCAGCCCTGAATGAGATCTTCGACTACGGCCGCCCCGATCGAGTCATTCTGGCAATACTGGTCGAACGTAGTGGACGTGAACTGCCGATTCAGGCCGATGTGATCGGAGAGGTTGTCGAACTACAAGATGATGAACAGATTAAATTAACCGGTCCCGAACCGCTGGAGTTGAAGGTAGTTAAAAAATGAACCATCCCCTCTCTCCCTCAAAGTTACAGTTTGATAGTGATGGCAAGCTCCACCACTTTCTGACGATAGAGGGAATCAAACGCCAGACACTCACCGAGATTCTCGATCTGGCCGACTCCTTTCTGGGAACCGAAGGGAAAGCGGTTAAAAAACTGCCACTACTACGCGGAAAGACGGTAGTAAACCTCTTCTTTGAGAACAGCACCCGCACCCTGACCACCTTTGAACTGGCCGCACAAAGACTCTCGGCCGATGTCCTCAAGATCAATATCGCCACCTCGGCCACCGCCAAAGGCGAAAGTCTGCTCGATATGCTCCACAACCTTGAGGCGATGCAGTGCGATATGTTTGTTATTCGCCATGCCCAGAGCGGTGCTGCCCAGTTTATCGCTCATCATGTTGCCCCCCATATCAGCGTCATTAACGCAGGTGATGGGCGTCATGCTCACCCCACCCAGGCGATGCTCGATATGTTGACCATCCGTCGCCATAAACCAGAATTTGGCGCCCTAAAGGTGGCCATTGTTGGTGATGTGCTCCACTCCCGTGTGGCACGCTCGCAGATTCATGCGCTCACCACACTCGGCGCCGCTGAGGTGCGGGTGATCGGCCCCAAGACACTGATTCCCCCCTCCATGCAGCAGCTCGGTGTGCACATCTTCCACGACATGGCCAAAGGTCTTGATGGGGTGGATGTGGTCATCATGCTGCGTCTGCAGCGTGAACGGATGGCCGGCGCCCTGTTACCGAGTGAGAAGGAGTATTTTTCTCTCTACGGTCTCACCGACGAGAAGCTGGCCATGGCCAAGCCTGACGCCATTGTGATGCATCCCGGCCCTATCAATCGCGGTGTCGAGATCGCCTCCAGTGTTGCCGATGGTCCACAGTCGGTCATTCTGGAGCAGGTGAGCAACGGTATCGCACTAAGAATGGCGGTCATGAGCATGGTACTAGGACGAAGTCCCCAGACTCAGGCAGCGGAGGATATTCGATGAATATAGCGATTATCAATGGACATCTAATCGATCCGGCCAATAAGGTTGATGGTCAACACGACCTCTTTATTAATAGCGGTATTGTGGTGGGTGTGGGCCAGGCACCAGAAGGCTTTTCAGCCGACCAGACCATTAATGCTGAAGGTCAGATTGTATCTCCCGGTTTTATCGACCTGCAGGCAAGACTGCGTGAGCCGGGGGACAGCCACAAGGGTACTATCGCCAGCGAGACCGCCGCCGCAGTAAAAGGTGGCGTCACCACGCTCTGTATGCCTCCCGACAGCCACCCAATCATCGACTCTACTGTGGTTGCTGAACAGATCCTGCATAAAGCCAATATTATGGGTAGCGCCAGGGCTCGGGTTCTACCCATTGGTGCCCTCACCAAAGCGTTAGCCGGTGAGCAGCTTAGCAACATGAATGGGCTGATCCAGGCCGGATGTGTCGCCCTCTCAAATGCCAATCGGCCCATCCGCAGCACCCTGGTTCAACGACGCGCCTTTGAGTATGCCGCCTCACTCAATATTATGGTTCGGCTACAACCTGAAGATGCCTGGCTTGCCGAGGGTGGCTGTGTGCATGAGGGCGAAATTAGCAGCCGTCTGGGACTGAGTGGCATCCCTGAGTGTGCTGAGGTGATTGCAGTCAGTCGCGACCTTCTGCTGATTGAGCAGACCGGTGTGAAGGCCCACTTCGGCCCACTCAGTTCCGTGCGCTCAATTGAGCTCATCGCTGAGGCTCGCAAAAAGGGGCTGCCTGTCACCGCAGATATCGCGGCCCACCAACTGATTCTGACCGAGATTGATGTCGACCCATTCAATTCACTCTGTCACCTGCGCCCTCCACTGCGGAGCAAGCGTGGACTTGATGGCCTTCGTTCGGCCCTGAGCGATGGTCTATTCACGGCGATCTGCTCTGACCACCAGCCCCATGAGGCCGATGCCAAACTGGCCCCCTTTGCTGAGACAGAGGCGGGAATGAGTGCCATAGAGACGCTACTACCACTGACACTGAAGCTGGTGAAAGAGGGGGTATTGAGCATGAGTGATGCGATTGCCCACCTCACCTCAAAACCTGCTGAGCTCCTCGGTCTGAAGCAGGGCAGTCTTGCGGTCGATTGTGTGGCAGATATCACCATTTTTGATCCCAACAGGGATTGGGTCGTTAGTGAGGAGTCTCTCATCAGTCGCGGCAAGAACAGTCCATTTATCGGTTGGGAGATGCAGGGCGCAGTCACAACCACCCTTCTAGACGGGGAGATCGTTTACATCCATGAATAAAAGCCAACGCAACACGCTCAATCTTGAGCAGTGTGAGATCATCAGCCACGAGCACTATGACGGCGCTCAACATCTACTCCGCCTGAAGGCGCCACAAATTGCCGCCGAGGCAAAAGCGGGGAGTTTCGTCCATCTAAAAACCGATCCAACTCATCCACTACGCCGTCCCATCTCGATTATGCGTGTCTCGCAGAGAGAGGGCTGGATCGAGCTGCTCTACAAGGTCTTTGGCGAGGGAACCGGGGAGCTGACTCAGAGAAAGGTTGGTGAAAAACTGAGTCTGATTGGTCCTATCGGCAAACCCTTTACAACCAGCCTGGAGCGGCCCAGAACACTGCTAATTGGTGGCGGTGTAGGAATGCCCCCAATGGTCTTCCTGGCCGACCAGTTGCGAGAGATGAAGGGACTTTATAATCCTTTTGTCATTCTTGGATCTGAAGTTCCATTCCCTTTCACCGCAAAGCCATCAAAAATTGTGGTTCCCGGTATCGATAGTGACGTGATCGGTTCGATGCCGCTGCTCGAAGATTGGGGCGTACCGTCTCGCATGGCAAGTAAGCAGGGGTATCCCGGCTGTCTGGATGGTTATGTGACCGATCTGGCCCGTCAATGGCTTAATGCCCTTGATGAGACTCAGCTGAAAGAGGTGGAGATCTTCAGTTGTGGGCCTCACCCAATGCTTGAGGCGGTTGCGGCGCTGGCGAAGGAATATAGCATCCCCTGTCAGGTCTCAATGGAGGAGTTTATGGCGTGTGGAATCGGTGGGTGTGCCGGCTGTGTGATTGAGGTTCAAACCGATACAGGTCCTGAAATGAAACGGGTCTGCGTTGATGGGCCGGTCTTTGATGCGACCCAGATCTTTGCCTGATCTGACCCGATGAGGTGGCTCTAAAAAGAGCTATCTCATCATGTTGTTACCGGTATCAACCTCTTCCAGGGTTAAACCTGAGAGACTTGAGCCG
>JAPHSO010000023.1 GCA_026193675.1 Gammaproteobacteria bacterium
ATACTGGTTAAAAATGGTGCCGTACTTGAAACCCTCTCTTCAATCAGCCATTTCGTTTTCGATAAGACCGGCACGCTCACCGAGGGTAAGATGCGTGTTGTAGAGATCAAGACGACTGATGAAGTTAATCAACAGCAGCTACTCACCCAGATTGCAGCCATAGAACAGCGCTCAGAGCACCCTGTTGCACGATCGATTGTTGCCGAGGCCGAACTACAGAATCTTAACTATCGCGAAGTCAGCATCAGTAATATTCAATATCAGAGCGGTCACGGTATTTCCGGCGAAGTTAATGGGCAGAAAATTCTCATTGGGCAATTGAAGTGGCTTGAGGGATTGGCTGTTACAACCAACCAGACTCTCGGCCAGCATGCTGAAGCGCTTGAGCAACAGGCAACCACCCCCATCCATGTCGCTATTGATGGTGAGCATATCGCCCTGCTTGGCATCACCGATGCACTGAGATCCGACGCCAAAAGAATGGTTAACAACCTCAAGCAGGATCAGATTACCACCACCCTGTTAAGCGGTGATCAGACCAGAGTCGCCCTCGCTGTTGCAGCACAGCTTGGTGGTATGAAGGTGATCGCGGAAGTACGCCCCGAAGAGAAGCATCAGGTCATCAAGGATCTCCAACAACAGGGTGAGCAGGTTGCGATGGTTGGTGATGGCATCAATGATGCACCGGCTCTCATTCAGGCCAATGTCGGGATTGCTGTAGGTTCTGGAACCGATGTCTCCATAGAAAGTGCCGACATTGTTTTAATGGATGATGAGCTCGACAAGATTAGACAGGCTGCAGCCCTGTCGCGTAGAACACTCAAAACTATCCGCCAGAATATCGGTATATCAATCGTCTACAATTTGATCATGGTGCCACTGGCAGTTGCCGGATTTATCACACCACTCATCGCCGCTATCAGTATGCCAATTAGCTCACTGCTGGTGATTGGTAACGCCGGCCGTATCCGCACCCTGTTTAACAAAAAAGGGTAAAATAAGAGCCAACAAACCTATTAACCTGGACACACTGGAGTCATCTTTTGGACGTTATCTATGCCCTTATCCCAAGTATGATTGTTATCGGCATTATCCTGGTCGGCATCCTTATTTGGGCCGTTAAACGAGGCCAATACGAAGATATGGAAGGAGATGGAAATCGCATCTTGATGGATGATGATGATCCGGGTTTACCCGGCAATCAACAAAAAAAGGATGCACGCAGCTGGCCTGATGCAGAAGACGATTAACCGCAAATAGCACAAAAAAAGGGGGACTCACTGAGTCCCCTTTTTTATTTTTTAACTATTAAAAAATGGTTAGATATTTCCGTAAAAGTCCTTCACCAGCTGATCGGAACACTGAGTCGTTGCATCCTCTACCCACTTTTCCAATACCTTGCTGTTTTCTGCCGTGAGTTCATCAAGGGTGGGGGCAGTTTTTGAGTTCTTCTGGTCAGCCTTGCATACCGATTTCCACAATACCTTGGAATCATCCAATCTCACCAACTCGGCATTGGCCTGGAACCACATCTGATAACGTCCCCAGTTGGTTGGGTAGTACCAGATCTGCCACCAGTGGTTATGAAACTTAAGGACAACTCCCTCCTTATACTTCTCTTTTAGTTTCTCGATAGTGCCCTCTTTATAACCAAGAGGCTTTTTTATCGTAGAAAAATTTGCAACCTTGCTACCATTATTGAGCTGTTTAAGGAACTTATTCTGAATTTTCTGGCTGGGATCCTCAATCTTATATTTATGCACCATTTTCTGTCCGGCACTCCAATCCTCTGACAAACCTAAGGTCAATTCCGATGCTAATACACCTGCAGGCGTCTTAAATGATGGCCATCCTGCGGATTGGTGAACCACTGTAATAGTATTAAGGTTTTTAAGACCTTCTCGATCCTGCTGGCTCAGCTTCACATTTTGTGCGCCGCAACCCTGCATCAGAACAGCTAACCCCGCAATAATTGATAGTGCAACAATCTTGTTCAACTTAATCATCTATA
>JAPHSO010000371.1 GCA_026193675.1 Gammaproteobacteria bacterium
AGATCTGGACTATTGCTTTGTCAGGAAGCTGGCGGAGGGAGAACTATTGGAGTAACAAAAGACTTCGCTGGTTTGCCTTATACTGACGAGTTCATCCGCGCTGATGTGGGTGGTGGTACATACTACCACTGTAGTGGAACGCTTGAGGTTTCCGTTATAACAAATACAGGGGTGTCAGGAAGATTAAAGCAGAACTTTGAATGGTCATGGGATGGTACTGTCGCTAGGCAGACTCAAAACGATGAGGTAGATACTTTGCCTGTTGGTGTTACAGCAACGACAACCGCTATATCAGGAGACAGATTTGGTATAACTCTTGATTTTGACGACACAGCCGGAAGTGGTACAGACTGTCGAGTAAGTTGTAGGCTGGACTTTTCGTGGAGCATTCTGTAATACAATGCTTACATAATAGTAAAAAGCCCCCTTGGATTTCTCCTTGGGGGCTATATTTTTTATACGCTCTTTATATTGAACTTTATTTTGTACCTTTCAGGATCAATTACTTCTTCCATAGTAGGGCACTTCTCTAGCTCCTCTAGCTGAATCTCACCTAAGAACATAAGGCAACAGATAGCATGAGCTGCGTGAGTTCTCCCTGACTCTTCATCAAACTGTTCCCCTTTCTTAATAGCGTTAATGTGCCTAAGTGCTGCACTTAAATACCTGTCCTCTAGATCAGGAACCTTCCTCCAGTTGTCCTCGCTGTATTTCTGGGCACCAAAGGTCAGGACTCTTGCTGTATCCTCCTCAATCAAAGGAGGAATTAGATGCATTCTAGGCTTTTCGCCATCGTACTTCACACCCTCAGACACTAAAGAACCTCCGCTGAATTAGTTGCTGTAGCTCATCGTCCATGTATTCGTATTCATCAGGAATACCAAGACATCGAATCTTAGGATTAGGTACATGGTTAGATGTGATCTCTAGTACTATGCTCTGCATGTACTCTTCCATGACTACAATCTCATCTGCCCAAATAACCAGCATAGGATTAATAGGCACAAGAGCTGTGTCCTCAATACCACAGCATCTAGTGTTGTAACCGTACAGACGGTTCATTAAATGCATGGCAGTAGCAGACCGAAGCCTGCCCTGCGCACACACGAACAAGATATTTGTTTCACTGTTCGCTTTCGTCATAGAGTCCTTGTTCTTGCTCTTCTGCTCTAGTAATGGCACGGTGTACAGATTGATTGGAGGCAAGGTCAAGGTCGGCCACGAGATCATCGTACGGGTCTTCCCTTGTTCTGTCATAACTACCCTGCCCCTTCAATGGTTTATGAAGATGCGATTTATTCATGTAAGTCATGTCAAATCAACTACCTCACATACACCGCCTGCTGAACAGGCTAGTTCTTTTGATGTGTTAACAGCATCACCAGTCGTCTCGTACTCTCCGAGAGCATCCCAGTTAGCATCAGGCATCTGTTCCTTCAGTTTGTTGTACTGTTCCTCGTTGATCTCCTCATAAGGAGCTTGCTGGTAAGTGTGCTCAGACACAGGCAAGAACGAGATACCAGACACAGCATCGAAGTTCTTATAAACCCAAGAACCGACTTCCAAGAACTCTTCAGGAGTGTAGTACACCGTGATCGACGGCTTGTGCTCACACCAGTGATCTTGGTAAATCTTCCACAAACGAAGCTGCTCCATAGCACCAACGTCCTTCACAACAACTCCAGACTCAGGAGCTTTCTGAGGGAAGCTGAACACATCGTTATGCGGAGACATTACATCGTCTTCTACTGGGAATCCTTGGTCTCGCATGAGCAGCGCGAGTGGGTCTTTTTTGTCTGCTCGAACTCGTCGCACATAGAATCGAGAGAATCGAGGATGGATTCCTGACGCGCTATCAACCAGCTGAGAGACAGTCCCGCTAGGCTTGCAATAGTTCAACTGAGGGCGTTAGCCTCAGCCAGCTTTCGGTAGTAATGGGTTTTACTTATACCGTACTTTTCATGAGCCTCTTTAAAGCTAAACTCTGTAACATCGTCAGGATAAGTTTTACCTTCCCAACGACGCTTGCCAGCTTCTCCACAAACAC